>SBFU01000429.1 GCA_006227785.1 Burkholderiales bacterium | reverse complement strand
GGCCCCATGAACCGACTTTCTGCCATTTTGCCCGCCGCTCAAGTGCTCGTCAGCGTGGATGCCACAAGCAAGAAACGCGCGTTCGAGGAAGCGGGTCTGCTGTTTGAAACCCTGCACGGCCTCAACCGCGCGCTGATCACCGACAGCCTGTTCGCACGGGAACGTCTGGGGTCCACCGGCCTGGGACATGGCGTGGCCATTCCGCATGGCCGCATCAAGGGGCTCAAGCAACCCCTGGCCGCTGTTTTCCAGCTGGCCAACCCGATCGGCTTTGATGCGCCCGACGAACAGCCGGTGCAGCTGATGATCTTCCTGCTGGTGCCCGAGGCGGCCACCCAGAAGCACCTGGAGATCCTCTCCGAAATCGCCGAGCTGCTCAGTGATGCTGCCCTGCGCGAACGCATGAAGACGGCCACCGAAGCCGAGGCCCTGCACGGCCTGATCACGGCCTGGCAGTCGGCGCACGCGGCCGCCTAGGAATGTCGCCCCCACGCTCCGCCGCTGCGCGGGTCGCTGCCCCCCAGGGGGGCTGATCCGCCTGGGGGCGGCCCGGCGGCGGATCGCTTGCCCCCACGCTCCACCGCTTCGCGGGTCGCTGCCCCCCAGGGGGCTGATCCGCCTTGGGGCGGCCCGGCGGCGGATCGCTTGCCCCCACGCTCCACCATTCTCAGCCCGTCACTCCCGCGCACGCGGGAGTCCACCGGCGTCGGGGTCGCGGTGCAGGCCGTCTGGACACCCGCTGACGCGGGCGTGACGACACAACGGGTTTCGCGCATTCCTGACAGCCTCTGTGAGGGTTCAGCCTGGCTGGCGCACGGGCTGCTGCCTTCTTTCCACTTCGGGGTATAACCCGGTCATGAAACCGACCGTTGTCAGCGCCGATGTCCTGTTTGAAGACCACCGCGAGCCGCTCAAGTGGCAATGGGTGGCCGGTTTGGGGGCGTCCGAGCGCCGGTTCGACGAGGTGGCGATCCGCGCCGCGCGCTCCGGTGCCGACCTGGTGGGCTACCTCAACTACATCCATCCCTACCGGGTGCAGGTGCTGGGCGAGCGCGAGGTCACCTACCTGACCAGTGCCAGCGACGACGACAACCGCCGACGCGTGGCGCGCATCGTCACGCTGGAGCCGCCGGTGCTGGTGGTGGCCGATGGCCAGGTGGTGCCTGATGCCCTGATGGCCATGTGCGAGCGGGCCCAGATCCCGATGTTCGCCACCCCCGAGCCGGCCGCCTTCGTGATCGACGTCCTGCGGGCCTACCTGTCGCGCCACTTTGCCGACCGCGCGTCCATGCACGGTGTGTTCATGGACATCCTGGGCATGGGTGTGCTCATCACGGGCGAGTCGGGTCTGGGCAAGAGCGAGCTGGGCCTGGAGCTGATTTCGCGCGGCCACGGGTTGGTGGCCGACGACGCAGTCGATCTTTACCGGATCAACCAGACCAGCATCGAGGGGCGTTGTCCCGAACTGCTGCAGAACCTGCTGGAAGTGCGCGGCATCGGCCTGCTGGACATCAAGGTGATCTTCGGTGAGACCGCGGTGCGTCGCAAGATGCGGCTGTCGCTCATTGTGCACCTGGTGCGCAAGGAAACGCTGGAGCGGGACTATGAGCGCATGCCCCACGAGCCGCTGTTCCAGGATGTGCTGGGTGTGCCGGTTCGCAAGTCGGTGATCCAGGTGGTGGCCGGGCGCAACATCGCCGTGCTGGTCGAGGCAGCCGTGCGCAACACCATTCTGCAGTTGCGCGGGATCGACACCTACCAGGAATTTGTGGCCCGCCACCGGGCCGTTCTGCAGCAGGGTGACTGAGTCCCTGGCCCGGCCTCAGCGCTTGGCGTTGCGGTTCGGACAGTCGGTCTTGGTGCAGTTGGCGTACAGCGAAAGGGCGTGTTCCTGCAGCTTGAAGCCGCGCGACGTGGCCACGATCTGCTGGCGCTTCTCGATCTCGGCGTCGAAGAACTCTTCCACCCGACCACAGTCCAGACAGACCAGGTGGTCGTGGTGCTGGCCCTCGTTGAGCTCGTAGACCGCCTTGCCCGACTCGAAATTGCTGCGGATCAGCAGCCCGGCCTGCTCGAACTGCATCAGCACACGGTAGACGGTGGCCAGTCCGATGTCCGAACGGTCTTCCAGCAGGATGCGGAACACGTCTTCGGCGGTCATGTGCCGCTGCTTGGCGTTCTGGAACACGTCCAGAATCTTCAGGCGGGGCAGTGTGGCCTTCAGTCCGGTGCTCTTGAGTTCTTCGATGTTCGTCATGGAGGGGCTCGAACGGAAGGTGGGGTCCGCCACGGTATCCGGGCGCACGGCAGACATCCGGACCGCAGGCTGCAGCAGCCATACCCCGGGGCTACAATGCCCGATCATATCGCCAGCGTGCGCGCGCGGCACCCAAGTCCACGGGATGCTTGCGGAAAGCGCCATTTCCGGGCCACTTCCATGTCTCAGTTTCCGCCTCTTCGACTTCCGCGACCGGTCGTGCCGGTCGTGATTGCCCTGGCGGCCTCCCTGGCCGGCTGCGCTTCCGGCCTGCCTTCGGTGGGTGATGTGGGCACCCTGCTGTCGCCCTACCGGATCGACATCATCCAGGGCAATGTGGTCACGCGTGAGCAGGCGCAGGCCCTGCAGACCGGCATGCCGCGCGCCCAGGTGCGCGACATTCTGGGCACGCCCCTGCTGGCCAGTGTGTTTCATGCGAACCGCTGGGACTATGTGTTCACCATCCAGCGCCAGGGACAGACGCCCCAGCAGCGCAAGCTGGCGGTGTTCTTCAAGGACGACGTGCTAGAGCGTGTCGAGGCCGATGAGCTGCCCAGCGAGGCCGAGTTTGTGGCTTCGCTGGATGTGCGCCGCCGCCCCGGCAAGGTGCCCCCCCTGGAGGCCACCGAAGAGCAGCTGCAGCGCTTCCAGGAACGCAACCAGGCGGTGACGCCAGCCACACCGGCTCCGGTCGGAGCGCCGCCGCGCAGCTACCCGCCGCTGGAGCCCGTTCGATGAGCGATCACCACCCACCGCACCGCGTCTGCGTCGCCGGCGCCAGTGGCCGCATGGGACAGATGCTGGTCGATGCCGTGCGCCACAGCGGCGACTGCACCCTGACCGGCGCGCTCGATGTGGCCGCCAGCCCTGCCATTGGCCAGGATGCCGGCGCCTCGACCGGCCAGGCCACCGGGGTGTTGATCACGGCCGACCTGGCGGCTGGCCTGACCGGCAGCCAGTGCCTGATCGACTTCACCCGACCCGAGGGCACCATGGAGCACCTTCGCGGGTGTGTGCAACAGGGCGTGAATCTGGTCATCGGCACCACCGGTTTCAGTGACGAACAGAAGGCCGAAATCGCCGAGGCGGCCAGGCACATTGCGATCGTGATGGCGCCCAACATGAGCGTGGGCGTGAACGTCACGCTGAAGCTGCTGGACATGGCCGCCCGCGCCCTGTCGACCGGCTACGACATCGAAATCATCGAGGCCCACCACCGCCACAAGGTCGATGCCCCCAGCGGCACCGCGCTCAAGATGGGCGAAGTGATTGCCGCTGCGCTCGGACGCGACCTCAAGGACTGCGCCGTCTATGCCCGGGAGGGGGTCACCGGCGAACGCGATCCGTCCAGCATCGGTTTTGCCACCATCCGCGGCGGCGACATCGTCGGTGACCACACCGTCCTGTTCGCGGGCACGGGTGAACGCATCGAGATCACCCACAAGTCGGCCAGCCGCGCCACCTACGCACAGGGCAGCCTGCGCGCGGTCCGTTTTCTGGCCGGGCGCCAGTCCGGCCTGTACGACATGTTCGACGTCCTCGGGCTGCGCTGAAACATGGGCGGCAGCGTCTGGGAGACGGTCTGGCAACAGGGCGATGCCGTCAGCCGTGGTGTGGCCTTGCTGCTGCTGGCGATGTCCGTGTCCAGTTGGGTTGTCATCCTCTGGAAATCCTGGATGCTGAGGCGGGGCGTGCACAGCCTGCAGGCCGCTACGGCCGCCTTCTGGCAGGGTCAGCACCTCGACGATGGCCAGCAGCGCCTGTTGAAGGCCGATCGCCGCCGCTGGCTGGCGCCGCTCCTGCTGGCGGCCCGGGGGCTGCCAGATCCTGGCGGCAGCACCCTGGCGGCGGCCGGTGACCGGGCGCAGCAGCTCACCCGTGTGCTGCGCGACGCCCTGCACCGCGTGCTGCACCGCCTGCAGTTCGGACAGGTCCTGCTGGCCACGGTGGGTGCCACCGCTCCCTTTGTCGGCCTGCTCGGCACGGTCTGGGGCATCTTCCACGCCCTGACCGACATCGGAGCAGACGGTCAATCCTTTCGCATCGAGCAGGTCTCGGGCCCGATCGGCGAAGCCCTCATCATGACCGCCGCCGGCCTGGCCGTGGCGATTCCGGCGGTGCTCGCCTACAACGTGCTGGGCCGCCAGATCGGCCGCATCGAAGCTGAACTTGAAGGCTTCGCCCGCGACCTGCGCGAACTGCTCAGTCACAGCGACACCCAGCCGGAGAGCAGCGACCGCCGCCCAGGGGGCGGGGCGTGAGGGCCGCTGGATTCGCCGCCGGGCCGCCCCAAGGCGAATCAGCCCCCGAGGGGCAGAGGGCCGCGGCTCCGAGCCTGCCTGCGCAGGCTTGGACTGCCCGATGTGGCGCAGACTCTGGCTGCGCCCTGCTCAGCGACCCGCGTCAGCGGCGGAGCGTGGGGGCCATGTCCAGCGTGAGGGCCACATGACTTTTGGCCGGCTCGAAAAACCCCAGGGCCACCGGCCCATGAGCGACATCAACGTCACGCCGCTGGTCGATGTGATGCTGGTGCTGCTGGTGATCTTCATCATCGCGGCCCCGGTGCTGGCCAGCCGCCTGCAGCTGGACCTGCCCAGCGCCGACGCGCCGCTGGCCGTGGCCGAACCCGGTGCGGCTGTGGTCTCGGTGGCGCTGGATGCCGCTGGCGTGATCCACCTGGACGACGTGCCGGTCGACGCCGGGCAACTGCGCCAGCGACTGGCAGAGGCCGCCGCCGGCAGCCCGGAAGCCGAACTGCAGCTGCGGGCCGATGCCAGCGTCCCCTACGGCCGGGTGGTGCAGGTGATCGGCCTGGCTCAGGCGGCCGGGTTGTCTCGCATCGGCTTCGTGTCCGAGCCGCAGGAGACGCCGGCTGCGGCTGCCGACAGCCTGCGCTGATCGGTGCGGCGCAGGGCCTAAAATCCGGCACTGAGCGCCACGGCCCCTCCCCACCCGGGTGCCCCGCCGTTGGCCCCCGTCCGGACCCCCCGTTTCATGCAAGCCCAATACCAACACCGCGATGTCGAGCGCGCCGCGCACGACCACTGGAATGCCATCGACGCC
>SBFU01000334.1 GCA_006227785.1 Burkholderiales bacterium | reverse complement strand
CCCGGCCGAAGGCCACGCAGTGGCCGTTCGGTTCGCCGCCCGCCTTGCGCAGGGGCACCACGGAATAGGACAGTGGCAGCTCGTTCCCGCCGCGCAACTGGTGGTTGACGTGGCGCCAGCGGATGCCGTCGGCGTTGGGCTCACCCTGGCCACACAGGAGATCCTTGACTTTGTCCTGACTCTCCACCGTGACCGTTTCGCCCCAGCTTTTGCCCAGCCACTCGTGACAGCCTTCGCCGATGAGTTCGTCGCTGCCAAAAGCCAGATCCCGGATGATGCCCGCGTCGTCCAGCACCATGACGACGTCGGCCGATGCAGTGATGAGCTCGGCTGCGGCGTCTGCGTCAAGGTTCGCGAGAAACGTCTCAGCCCGGCCAAATTGCCTTGGGGCTTGGTCGAAAGTTCCCTGCGTCATGACGGTCTGGTGTTGTGTTGGATATGGCGCAGCAGGAAGGGGTCCCCTAGGCTGGAGCCGACCTTCCGTTGACCAGTTTTTCTGCCACCTTGGGTGCTGAAGGACCGTCGGTCAGGACGGCATCCGCAGGCACCGATTGGCACAGCTCGGGATGCAGAAGAAACACTGGCCCCCCTGCGATTATAGAGATGGCCGGATTGCGGCTGAGCGCGCGCACCTTGCCCATGGTTTCGCTGAGCAGCGGAACGCCGTCGGCGCGACCCAGCGAGAAGCCCACGACGTCGTACCAGTCGCGCGCGACCATGGCCGTCGCGGCCTCGGTGGCCAGGAAACTGGTGATCACATCCCAGCCCGCCCGGTGGAAGAATTCGGCCACCAGGGACAGACCGAAGGTGTGCTGCTCTCCGGGACAGGGCATCAGCAGGATGCGCCGGGCACCTTCCCGCCGTTGGCTGCTGTCGAACTGCTCGAATGCCGCGCTGTTCTCGCGCAGCACCTTCTGCAGCCGCCCCAGACCCAGGGTGACTTCCGAGAAGGTGCAAAGGTCGCGCTCCCACATCTCGCCCAGATGGCGGGCGACCGGCGCCAGCAGGTCCAGGAAGATGCTTTCGACCGGAACGCCCCTGTCGCGCAGCGTGATCACGCAGTCCCGCACCACATCGTCTTCCTCGTGCAGCACGATCTCGGCGAACACGGCCACGTCCTCTGCCGTGACCAGGCTGCGGCTGGTCACCGGGTGAGAGGCGCACTCATGCGGAACCCGGTGCGCCAGCATCAGGCGGGGAATGATCTCGTACTCGACAGCCTTGGCCAGCAGCAGGGCGCTGACGTCCTGGTCGACCCTCAATTCCAGGTCGGCACGGAGAAGATTCTCCAGAACGGGGGGGGGTGTCGACTCGCGTGACTTGCTGTTCCAGTCTTTCGGCGGCGGAACCATGGCTTCGCTCTCCGGTGGAGCGGGATACCTCGAATATGAGCCCATCGTTCCTGTCTCCTCGCGCCATTGCGCCGAGTGCCTTTCACGCCTGGGCCACGACCTGTGCCAGTGCGATGTGCCCACCCGTCGGGCACCCAACCATCGCGCCTGGAACCTCACCGCTGCTGGGACAGCGGTGCAGGATGTTTGTGGCCACGTTTGTACCGTTGTCAACCCTTTTCGTCAAAAGGTATCCCATCGGCGTTGAGGGGCACTGTACGCCTTTGCCCTCATATGTCAACAAAAATAAACGTCAAAAAAAGTTGACACTTGTCGGGGGAAGACCTAAATTGGGGCACAGGCGACAAAACGGAGAAACCAGGCATGCCAGCCCCAGCCCAGCCGACCCCTCGGGGTCGCCTCTTGTACACCGCGGCCGAGCGCGAACGGCGTGATCGCTCGGTGTGGACGCTGGTGCAGGGGGTGCTGGCACCCGTGCAGTTCCTTGTCTTTCTGGTCAGCCTGGCGCTGGTGTTACGTTTTCTGTTCACGGGCGAGGGGGAGTCGGTCGCGACCACCTCCGTAGTGATCAAGACCGGTTTTCTGTACCTGATCATGGTCACCGGCTGCATCTGGGAAAAGGTGGTGTTCGGCCGTTACCTGTTTGCCCCGGCGTTCTTCTGGGAGGATGTCTTCAGCATGGCCGTGCTGGCCCTGCACACGGCCTACCTGCTGGCGCTGGTCGGCGGCTGGCTGGACGCCCGGGCCCTGATGCTGCTGGCGCTGGCGGCCTACGCGGCCTACGTCATTAACGCAGGTCAGTTTCTTTACAAGCTGCGGCAGGCGCGGCTGCAGTCCGATCTGGCGCCGACGCGCGTCGGCACCGGGGTGGCGGCATGAACGCGGTCGTGCCGATCCACGCGCTGGATGCCGGTTGCAGCCAGGCCCCGGTGTTGCGCGAACGTGGCCAGCGCGAGGTGTTCTGCGGCCTGACCGGCATCATCTGGCTGCACCGAAAGATCCAGGACGCGTTCTTCCTGGTGGTGGGTTCGCGCACCTGTGCCCACCTGATCCAGAGCGCCGCGGGCGTGATGATCTTTGCCGAACCGCGCTTTGCCACGGCCATCATCGACGAACGGGACCTGGCCGGTCTGGCCGATTGCAACGACGAGCTGGACCGGGTGGTCACCCGTCTGCTGCAGCGGCGCCCGGACATCCGGCTGCTCTTTCTGGTGGGATCGTGCCCGTCCGAGGTGATCAAGCTCGATCTCTCGCGTGCGGCCCAGCGCCTGTCGGCACGTTTCAACCCGGGCGTGCGGGTGCTCAACTATTCAGGCAGCGGCATCGAAACCACCTTCACCCAGGGCGAAGATGCCTGTCTGGCTGCGCTGGTGCCCAGCCTGCCGGATTCGGACCCGGCCGCGCCGCCCGAGTTGATGGTGGTGGGCGCACTCGCGGATGTGGTGGAAGACCAGTTCGCGCGCCTGTTCGCGCAGATGGGGGTGGGACCGGTACGGTTTTTTCCCCCGCGTCAGGCCACCGCCTTGCCACCGGTGGGCCCGAACACCCGGTTTCTGCTGGCCCAACCGTTTCTGGCCGACACGGCCGTGGCGCTGGAGGCAAGGGGTGCACGGCGACTGGCTGCACCCTTTCCGCTCGGTGTCGAAGGCACCACCGCCTGGCTGCGGGCAGCGGCCAGTGCCTTTGGCGTCAACCAGTCACGGTTCGACCAGGTCACCACCCCGGCACGCGAGCGGGCGACAGCGGCGCTGGCACGTCAGCGGTCCCTGCTGGCGGGCAGGTCGGTGTTCTTCTTCCCGGACTCGCAGCTGGAGATTCCGCTGGGGCGTTTCCTGGCCCGCGAGCTGGGCATGTCGCTGACCGAGGTCGGTACGCCCTACCTGCACCGTCAGCACATGGCCGAAGAACTGGCGCTGCTGCCAGCCGGAACCATGCTCAGCGAAGGCCAGGACGTGGAGCGGCAGCTGGACCGTTGCCGGGCAGCGGCGCCCGACATCGTGGTCTGTGGACTGGGTCTGGCCAATCCGCTGGAAGGCGAGGGCATGACCACCAAGTGGGCCATCGAGCTGGTGTTCACGCCCATTCAGGGGTATGAACAGGCGGCCGACCTGGCCGAACTGTTTGCCCGTCCGCTGGTGCGCCGGGCGCGCCTGTCACCCCGGACCCCAGGGCTGGAGGCGCTGTCATGCAACTGACCCTCTGGACCTATGAGGGACCGCCGCATGTGGGCGCCATGCGCATCGCCACCGCCATGAAGGGGGTGCATTATGTGCTGCACGCGCCGCAGGGCGACACCTATGCCGACCTGCTGTTCACCATGATCGAGCGCGATGCCAAGCGCCCGCCGGTGACCTACACCACCTTCCAGGCGCGCGACCTGGGTGGCGACACCGCCGAATTGTTCAAGAACGCGGCGCGCGAGGCTTTCGAGCGGTTCGCGCCGCAGGCCATGATGGTGGGCGCCTCCTGCACCGCCGAACTGATCCAGGACGACCCGGGGGGCCTGTGCCAGGCGCTGGACCTGCCGGTGCCGGTGGTGGCGCTGGAGCTGCCGTCTTACCAGCGCAAGGAAAACTGGGGTGCTGCGGAAACCTTCTACCAGATGGTGCGCCAGCTGGCCGACACCTCGCTGCGCCGCCCACCGCGGCTGGCCGGGCAGAGGGCGCGTTGCAACATCCTGGGCCCGGCGGCCCTGGGTTTTCGTCACCGCGACGACCTGCGAGAGATCACCGGTTTGCTCAACGACCTGGGGGTCGAAGTCAATGTCACTGCGCCCATGGGGGCCACCCCGGCCGACCTGGGGCGGCTGGGGGATGCCGATTTCAATGTCGTCCTCTACCCCGAGGTCGCCTCGGTCGCGGCCGGGTGGCTCAAGCGCACCTTCGGGCAGCCTTCGACCACCGTGGTGCCGATCGGCAGTGGTGCCACACGCGATTTCATTCTGGAGGTGGCGGAACTGGCCGGGGTCGATCCGCAGCCGGTGCTGGACAACGCCAGCGCGCGCGCGCCCTGGTATGCCCGCTCGGTCGATTCGACCTACCTGACCTCCAAGCGTGTGTTCGTTTTCGGCGACGCCACGCATGTGGTGGCGGCGGCCCGCGTCGCTCGTGACGAGATGGGATTCACTGTGGTCGGCCTGGGCACCTACAGCCGCGAATTTGCCCGCGAGGTGCGCGAGGCGGCCGCCAGCCACGGTGTCGAGGCCCTGATCAGCGACGATTACCTGGACGTGGAGGCGCGCATCGCCGAGCTGCAGCCCGAGCTGGTGCTGGGCACGCAGATGGAGCGGCACATCGCCAAGCGCCTGGGCATTCCCTGCGCGGTGATTTCGGCGCCGGTGCATGTGCAGGACTTTCCCGCGCGCTACTCGCCTCAGATGGGTTTCGAAGGCGCCAACGTCCTGTTCGACACCTGGGTGCATCCGCTCATGATGGGCCTGGAGGAGCATCTGATCGGCATGTTTCGTGGCGATGCCGAGTTTCATGAAGACGCCGCGCCGTCGCATCTGGGGGGCAGCGTGTCGCGCCTGCCTACAGCCCCGGCGGCGGTGGAATCGACCGAGGATGCCGTACCCGATGAAGTCTCTGCGCAGGCCGATGCCGTGATCGCCGTCGCCGCCGGCACGTCGGCACAGCTGGTGGCCACCTGGGCTGCCGAGGCCGAGAAGGAGCTGCGCAAGATTCCGTTTTTCGTTCGCGGCAAGGCCCGCCGCAACACCGAGACTTACGCCAGGGACAGAGGCCTGCCCGTGATCACCCTGGAGACGCTCTACGATGCCAAAGCCCACTTCAGCCGCTGATGTCAGGCCGCAGGGGCCCGGCATGCGCATCGTCCTGGTGACGATGGACAGCCACCTGGCCAGTGCGGCCGAGCGCGCCCACCGCAGCCTGGCCAAGGCGGTGCCCGGCCTGTCACTGGTGGTGCATGCCGCGTCGGAATGGCGCGAGGACGTCGCCGCCCTGCAACGTTGCATC
>SBFU01000139.1 GCA_006227785.1 Burkholderiales bacterium | reverse complement strand
CCGGGCCAATGAGTCCGAAGCGCTGAGCTGCTGAGCCGCGCGCTGGCGACGGGTCGCCCCTGGCGCCGCCTGCAGGTTCTGGCCGGTCGTGGTAACTTCGGCCCCCGGACCTCATGACCAACGACTATGACTGCATTGCAAGCAAGGCTGCAGGGGCTGGGCACCGACCGTCTGCGCGGCATGCGCCGGGGCCTGGAGAAGGAGAGCCTGCGTGCCCTGCCCGACGGGCGGCTGGCACTCACGCCACACCCCCATGCGCTGGGCAGCGCGCTGACGCACCCGCACATCACCACCGACTACAGCGAGTCCCAGCTGGAGCTGATCACGGGCGTGCACGGCAGCGTCGACGAGTGCCTGGCCGAGCTGACCCGCATCCATCAGTACACCGCGCGCGTCTTGCAGGCCAGTGGCGACGAGATGATGTGGGCGTCGAGCATGCCGTGCGGCCTGCCGACCGATGAGACCATTCCGCTCGGGCGCTACGGTTCGAGCAATGTCGGTCGTGCCAAAAGCGTCTACCGCATGGGCCTGGGTCACCGTTATGGCCGGCGCATGCAGACCATATCGGGTGTGCACTACAACTGGTCGCTGCCGGGTGTGGACAACGCCGGCTACTTTGCCCTGATCCGCAATTTCCGCCGGCACGCCTTCCTGCTGCTCACGCTGTTCGGTGCCTCGCCTGCCGTGTGTTCGAGCTTTGTCGAGGGGCGGCCCCACGACCTGCTGCCCGTGGGCGAGCGGGGTTCGCTTTACCTGCCGCACGGCACCACCTTGCGCATGGGCCGGCTGGGCTACCAGAGCGAAGCCCAGGCGTCGCTGAAGGTCAGCTACAACAGCCTCGAAGGCTATGCCGCCTCTCTGCACGATGCCCTGACCCGGCCCTGGCCCGCCTACGAGGCCGTGGGCATCCGCAATCCGGGTGGCGAGTACAACCAACTGGCCACCACCCTGCTGCAGATCGAGAACGAGTTTTACGGGACCATCCGTCCCAAGCGCACCATCTTCCAGGGGGAGCGCCCCCTGCACGCGTTGCGGGAGCGGGGTGTGGAGTACATCGAGGTCAGGCTGCTGGACCTGGATCCCTTCGAGACCATCGGCGTGGCCGCGTCGACCCTGCATTTCCTGGATGTGTTCCTGCTGCACTGCCTGCTCAGCGACAGCCCGCCCGACACCCCCCAGGAAATCGCCGAACTGGCGCAGAACCAGCACCTGACGGCCGCCCGCGGCCGCGAGCCGGGGCTGCGGCTGCTGCGCGATGGCCAGCCGGTGGCCCTGACCGACTGGGGCCTGGAGCTGGTCGAGCAGCTGGTGCCCCTGGCCGAGCATCTGGATGCCCTGGGCTCCGGTCACGTCCATGGGCAGGCGGTGGCCCAGGCCCGCAGCCGGCTGCTGTCGCCTGAGACCCTGCCTTCAGCGCGGGTGCTGCAGGCCATGGCCGAGCAACACGAGCAGGGCTTCATCGCTTTTGGCCGCGCGCAGTCGGTGGCCGCGCGCGATGCTTTGCTGGACATGCCTTGGGGCTCGGAGCAGCAGACATTGCATGCCACCATGGCAGAGCAATCGTTCGAAGCCCAGCGGGCCATTGAAGCGGCCGACACCATGCCGTTCGAGGTCTATCGGCAGGAATACGTCTCTGCGGCGCGCCTGGGGCGGCCAGCAGCGCAGGCCGCCTGAAGCAAGGGTTCATGGCACTGCCCGTTTATCGGGCAGTCTGAAGAAGGGCCTTGCAAATCAAAGGCTTGCGAGCACCGTACAGGATCTATCCCGGGTTATTCACAAGCTTGTCCAGTTTTTTTCGGGACAAGTCCGGCGGGGCTCATCACTCTGGCGCTCGGGCCATGGCGTCCCCGGGGGTGTCAGGCCTCGCCACCGAAGCGCTTGATCAGGTTGTCGATGTATTTCTCGACCAGCTTCTCGAATTCGCCCTGGACCACCGGGACCACCACCATCTTCATCAGGCCGGGCAGTGGCACCTCGACTTCGCCCTGGATGGCCAGGGTGAGGCCGGTGGACTTCTTGTTGTCCACGATCTTCCAGTGGCCGCCGACCTGGGCGTTGCCCACGCCTTTGACCGGTGTCCACTTGACCGTGCCCTTGGCCTTGTCGGACACATACTTGCTGGCGTAGACGGTCTGGATGTTGACCTGGGCCGTGCCGACCTTTTCCATTTCCCAGCGGTAGACGCCTCCCCCCATGTCGACCAGCTGGTCCACCTTGGGGAAATGGCTGACCGACGTGGGCACGTCGGACAGCACGTCGAACACCTCGGCCGCCTTGGCCTTGACATCGAATTCGTAGCCCAGATCGATCTTGACGGTGATGCTCATGTGTCTCCTCTGGCGGCGCGGCCGGTTCGGGTGGGTGTTGCGAAACATTGTGGCACGATGGCAGGCCATGCGGCCTCAGGGCCAGCCCTGCATGACGGGCACAATCGGGGTTTGTACCTGCAACACGCTTATGAGCATCCAGTGGTTTCCCGGGCACATGCACCTCACGCGCAAGGCCATTGCCGAACGCGTGAAGACAATCGATGTGGTGATCGAGATGCTCGACGCCCGTCTGCCCGGCTCCAGTGCCAACCCGTTGCTGGGCGAGCTCACCGCCCGCAAGCCCAGTCTCAAGGTCCTGAACAAGCAGGATCTGGCCGACCCGCAGCGCACGACGCTCTGGCTGGCGCACTACAACGCACAACCGCTGACGCGGGCGATCGGCCTGGATGCCAGCCACAGCGCGCCCGCGCGCGCCCTGGTCGACGCCTGCCGTGAGCTGGCCCCTTTGCGTGGCGGCATGGTCAAGCCCCTGCGGGTGCTGATCTGCGGCATTCCCAATGTCGGCAAGTCCACGCTGATCAACACGTTGATGGGCCGCAAGGCGGCGCGAACGGGTGACGAGGCAGGCATCACCCGCAACGAGCAACGTGTGGCCCTGGCCGACGATTGCTACCTGTTTGACACGCCGGGCATGCTCTGGCCCCGCATCATCGTGGAGCAGAGCGGCCTGAACCTGGCGGCCAGCGGTGCGGTCGGTCGCAACGCCTACGACGACGAAGAGGTGGCCCTGGCCCTGCTGGACACGCTGGCGCAGGCCTACCCCGACCGCCTGCATGAGCGCTACCGCCTGGACGGACCCGTCGATGCCGTGGCGAAGACACCGTCCGAAGAGCTGCTGGAGGCCATCGGCCGTCGCCGCGGTGCACTGGCTCCCGGTGGCAGGGTCAATCTGCAAAAGGCCGCCGAACTGGTCATTGCCGACTTCCGGGCCGGCCACACCGGCCGCATCACGCTGGAGACGCCGCAGCAGTTCGCTGTCTGGCTGGCCGAAGGGCGACAGGCCGACGCCGAGCGCGCCGATCGCAAGGCTGAGCGTGCCGCCGCGCCGCCGCGGGCATCCACCCGGGCACGCACACGATCTCGATGAGGAGTTCACATGTCCACCGTTTCCCCTCCCGTTGATCCCGAGAGCGATCCGCGCGTGAGAGCCGTGTTCGACGACATCCGGGTCACACGCCAGACCGACTTCATCAACAACATGTGGCGCTACCTGGCCTTCGACCCGGATCTGCTGGAACAGACCTGGCGTGACGTCAAGCGCATCATGGCCACTCCGTCCACCCTGGACCCGCTGACCAAGGAAATGCTGTACATCGCGGTGTCGGTGGCCAATGGCTGCGGCTACTGCGTGCATTCGCACTCAGCCGCTGCCCGCGCCAAAGGCATGAGCCCGCAGCAGCATGCCGAGCTCATGTCCATCGTCGCCCTGGCGGCCCGGACCAATCACCTGGCCACCGCCTTGCAGGTGCCGGTGGATCCGGTTTTTGACCGCGGCTGAAACACGCCCATCCCGAGGGAAGGAGAAAGAGCATGTCCGTCTTGCGCCGTGTCCTGATCATCGAGGGCCACCCGGACCCTCAGGCCCGCCACCTGAACCACGAGCTCGCTGACGCTTACGCTCAGGGCGCAACCGAGGCGGGCCACGAAGTGCGTCGCCTGTCGATCGCCCGGCTGGAGTTTCCCCTGCTGCGCAGCCAGAAACAATGGCAGGATCCGCAAGCATTGCCCCCCGCACTTCAGCCTGCACAGGATGACATTGCCTGGTGCGAACACCTGGTGCTGTTCTTTCCGCTCTGGCTGGGCGAGATGCCGGCGCTGGTCAAGGGCTTTCTGGAGCAGGTGCTTCGCCCCGGTTTTGCGGTCGAGGCCGACGGGGCCAACTCGATCGGCCAGAAGGCGCTCAAGGGCCGCTCGGCCCGCCTGGTCGTCACCATGGGCATGCCGGCCCTGATCTACCGCTGGTACTTCAGGGCCCACAGCCTCAAGTCGCTGGAGCGCAATGTGCTGGGTTTTGTCGGCTTTGCGCCCATCGAGGAAACCCTGGTCGGCGGCACCGACCAGATCGACGCCAAGGCGCTGGCCGGCTGGCAGGCCAAGATGCGCCGCCTGGGACGCAGCGACGGCAGCTGACCGGCCGGCAGGGCCCCGTCAGGGCAATCCGATCAGACGGGCCAGCGCCTCGGTCTCCATGGAGCCGGCATGGCTCACCGTCTCGCCGGTCGCCGCATGGCGGGTCACGATGAAGGGCACGGCCTCGGCCCCCAGCCGTTGCATCAGTTCGGTGTTCAAGGCAATGGCGGCCTCGATGTCCTTGGGCACGCCCGAGCTGGCAGACATGCCACCCTGGCCGGCCAGCAGCAGCTGTTCATGTTCGTTCATGGCGGCCACCGGGTCTGGCGCCGTCAGCAAGGCCGCGCCTTGCGGCTGGCTCTTGGCGTTGAGCATGGCCACCGGCATCCAGACGAATCGCGTGCGTGCCAGCAGCGGCTGCGACGCGTTCCACAGGTGGCCGCAATGCGGACATTGGGGGTCGAACAGCACGTAGACCACCTGCCGGCTCATGGGCGTGCCGGCGGTGAACCCCTTGCCCATGTCGTCAAGCGCGTCGATCGCGTCGACCAGTGCGATGTCGCCCGGGCTGCTTGACGCCTGGGGTTCGCGCGAGCACGCGGCCAGGCCCAGCAAGGCAAGCAGGCCCAGGGCATGGCGGCGGTCAATGGCTGGTTTCATGTCGGTGCTCAGGCGTTGGCATGACCCCGATCATCGCAGACCGGCGTCTTCCTGGGCACGCATCTTGGCCGCGATGTACTCGCCATGGGTCACATGCAGCAGTCCGGCCACCTTGCTGATGACCTGGTTCTCGTGCACGTCCAGGTGTCCATCGGCATAGGCCACCTGCCACATGGCCTCGATCACACGGATCTTCTGGGCCTGTGAGAAGCGCTCGTTGAGCCGGGCGGTGAAGCGCTGGTAGTCGTAGGCGACGCGCGACGTGTCGTGCGCCAGCTCGAACAGACGTTCCAGCTCGTCATCGGTCAGGTCGAACTTGCCGCGCAGCGCCAGCAGGACCGCATCGCGCTCGGCCTCGGAAAGGTCGGGTTCGGCCCGCATGACCTCGACCAGCATCACGGCGGTGGCCAGTTGCAGCGCGTGTTCGTCGGTTTTCGGGTCAGCTCCGCCGGGTCTGGGCGCCAGACTGGTGCCGATTTGGTCAAAAAGGTCTTTGAGCGATCTGAGCATGGCATCTCCTGCTGGCACAAGGCCAGATGGATCCGTCAGGCCGGCTCAGGTTCCACATGGCCGATGAGCTGCCAGACCAGCAGCAGGTTGTTGGCCGGCATCGGCTGGCGTCGGGCGAGACCCAATCCGGCCTGCGCGGCCACCCGTCTGACATCCTCCAGCCGGCGGATGCCCCACCCGCTGTTGCTGGCCCTGAGGCCGGCATCGAATTGCCGGTTGCCTTCGGAGGTGGGCACGTCGTCCTCCAGATACGGGCCGTAGGTGACAAGATGGCCACCGGGGGTCAGGCGCCGGGCCGCCCCTTGCATCAGCCCCTGGCAGCAGGCCCAGGGCGCGATGTGCAGCAGGTTGGCGCAGAAGATCAGGTCGAAGGTGCTGTCCGGCGGGACAGGACTCGTGGTCCAGTCTGCTTCCAGCACGTCCAGTCGCCGGGCCGGCAGGACGTTCCCCAGCCGCATGCGCCGCGCGCGTTCATCGATCACGGGGCACAGGGCGGCTTCGAACTCGGTGGGTTGCCAGGTCCAGCCCGGCAGCCCTGCCGCAAATGCCACCGCGTGCTGTCCGCTGCCCGAGGCGACTTCGAGCGCCCGTCCTTCCGCGGGCAACAGGGACAGCAACTGCGCCAGAATGGGTTGGCGGTTGCGTTCGGCGGCGGGGCTGAAGGGCAGGTCGTCCATGGGCTTTCGCGCCGTTTCAGCGGGCCCGCCAGCCGTGCAGCAAGGCGCCCAGCGCAATGCCGGCCAGGGCCCACAGGAGATCGGTGTTGCCAGTGCCCAGGCCCGCAATCGCAGGGCCGGGACAGACGCCCGAGAGGCCCCAGCCGATGCCGAACAGGGCCGAACCCAGCAGGGTGTCCCGGTTCCAGTGGGCGACGTGCGCATGAAACCGATCGCCGAGCAGGGGGCGACCCAGCAGACGGGGCGCCAGTGCATACGCCACCAGGGTCACCGCGACCGCTCCGCCCATGACCAGCATCAGGCCGAAATCCTGCAGGCGCAGGAAGCTCAGCACCACCTCGGGTTGCACCATGGTGGAAAGGGACAGGCCGAAGCCGAACAGCGCGCCGCTGGCCAGGATGGCCAGCCAGGCCCAGGGACGCAGTCCTGCCGTGCTCATGACAACCACCCCACCACGTGGGCCGTCGCGATGGCGGTGGCCATGAAGGTCAGCACCGCGGCCAGCGAAGGCCATTGCATCGAGCCCAGGCCGCAAATGCCGTGTCCGGATGTGCAGCCATTGCCCAGGCGCGCACCGTAGCCGACCAGCACGCCACCCAGCAGCAGCATCCAGGGGGGGACTTCGGTCTGCAGAGGCTCTGCGTCGCCCAGCAGCCACCACCAGAGGGCGGCACCCAGCACCAGACCGGCGGCGTAGACCAGACGCCATTGGCGCGAAGTGGTGAAGCGTTCCTGCTGGAAAAAGGGACGACGGACCACATAGGACCAGGTGCTGGAAAACACGGAGCTCATGCCCCCGACCAGGCCGGTGAGGATGAACAGCAGTGCCACGCCGGCACCGATGCTCAGGCCGCCCAGCAGGTAGTGGCTCCAGCCCAGGGGAAAGAGGTTGAGGGTTTCAATCATGGGCCGGGATTATCCGACCCGTCGCAAAGCGGCGCCCATGGCAGGTCAAAAAGGGCCTGCCAGTCGGGCAGAGCGGGCACGCCGCAACTGTCGGCATGTGGCCGCTGACCTGGTGCACTCAGGCCGCTGTGCACCTGAACACGCTCCCCCGTGACGGGGTGTGTGAAGGTAAGCGACTGGGCGTGCAGCCACAGCCGTTGCGCGCCCAGCACGCCTGCCCACCAACGGTTCACCGGACCCTTGCCATGGGTGGCATCGCCGATGATCGGGTGGGCCAGGTGCTTCAGGTGCCGCCTGATCTGGTGGCGGCGGCCGGTGACGGGGCGGGCCTCGACCAGACAGGCGCGCATGGCCTCGAAACGCGGATCGATCGAGCCTGCCATGGCCAGTCTGGCCAGCGGGGTGAACGCGGTTCGGGCCGGTTGCGGTGGGGCGTTGGCGGGCGCATCGTCGGGCCGCAGCGCATGGTCGACCGAGCAGGCCTGCGGCAGCCAGCCCCGTGTCATGGCCAGGTAGGTCTTGTCCACCGCGCCTCCGGCAAAGGCCTGGCCCAGGCCGCGCGCGGCTTCACTGTGCAAGGCCATCAGCAACACGCCGCAGGTGCCACGGTCCAGCCGGTGCACCGGCCACACCGACTGCCCCAACTGATCGCGCAGGGTTTGCAGCACGAAGCGGGACGCGTGCGCATCCAGGCCCGTGCGGTGCACCAGCCAGCCGGCGGGCTTGTGGACCGCCACGAGGTGCTCGTCGCGCCAGAGGAGGGTCAGGGACTGGTTCATGACAGGGCCTGAGCTTAGCGCGGCCATAATGCCCGACGGACACGCCATGAACCCAGCCGAAACGTCGACCCTGGAACAGTTGCGCAGCGGTGCGCTGGCCGGTGCCCGGCGTCTGGATCTGTCTTCTGCCGGCCTGGAGCAGTTGCCACCAGAGGTGTTCGGCCTGGCCGACACCCTGGAGGTGCTCAGCCTCAATGGCAACCGGCTGGTATCGCTGCCGCACGACCTGGGCCGGCTGCGCCGGCTGCGCATCCTGTTCTGCTCCGACAACCCGTTCGAGCGCTTGCCAGCGTCCCTGGGGGGCTGTGATGCGCTGGACATGGTGGGCTTCAAGGCCTGCCGTCTCAGCGAAATCCCCGCCGAGTCCCTGCCGGCGAAGTTGCGCTGGCTGATCCTCACCGACAACCGCATTGACCGTTTGCCGGCAGCCTTGGGTGAGCGGCGGCAGCTGCAGAAGCTGATGCTGGCCGGCAACCGGCTGGCCACCTTGCCCGACACGCTGGCCGAAGCCCACCGCCTTGAGTTGCTGCGACTGTCGGCCAACCGTTTCGAGTCGCTGCCCCCATGGCTCACCGAGCTGCCCAGGCTGGCCTGGTTGGCGCTGGCGGGCAACCCGCTGGGCTGGCGCACAGCGGATGCGCAGCCACTTCCTGTGTGGCACTGGTCTGGCGTGCGGTTGGGTCCCTGTCTGGGGGAAGGGGCTTCGGGCCGGATCCACCGCGTGGCGCCAGATGGCCAGGGCGGGGCAGCCATGGCGCTCAAGCTGTTCAAGGGCGCGGTCACCAGCGACGGGCTGCCGCAGGACGAAATGCGGGCGCACCGGGTGGCCGGAGATCACCCGAACCTGTGTGGCCCGGTGGCCGAACTGACCGGCCACCCCGACGGTACCCCCGGGGTGTTCATGCCCTTGTTGTCCCCTGAATGGCAGGCCCTGGCCGATCCGCCCAGTTTCGAGTCCTGCACCCGCGACGTCTATGCCCCGGGGCGGGTGTTTGCTCCCCAGACGGTTAGGGCCATGGCAAGGTCGCTGGCCAGCGCGCTGACCCGGCTGCACCGCAGGGGCGTCCTGCATGGTGATTTCTATGCGCACAACGTCCTGCACAACCCGGTCACCGATGGCGTTGTGCTCAGTGACTTCGGCGCGGCCAGCCTGTTGCCGTCGGACCGAGGTGACTTGCGCCGCAGACTGTGCGCGACCGATGTGCGCGCCTGGGGCATTCTGGTTGGTGAGCTGCTGGAGCGCGTGTTGCCCTCGACGTCCGGCCATGACGGGCTCGATCCCTTGCGGCGCCTGGTGCAGGATTGCCTGCAGGCCCATCCCTTGTTTCGGCCAACCGCCGAAGAGCTGTCCGCGCATTTCTGAGGCACTGTACGCATGTGCACCAACTACACGCCTGCCACACCCAGCCATTTGCTGGCGCTGGACAGCCTCGACTGGGCGGGCACCGTACCGCCAGCCTGGCCGGTCGAGACATTTCCGGGTTATGACGCGCCGATCCTGCTGCCCGGAGCACCGGGACGCTGGGTGCTGCAGACCGGCAGTTATGGCCTCATTCCCCGTTGGTGCAAGGACCAACGTCAGGCGGTGACCGTGTCGCGCAAGACCTACAACGCCCGCAGCGAGACCGTGGCCGACAAGCCCAGCTATCGCCAGCCCTGGCGCGAGCGGCGTTGGGCGGTGGCGCCCATGCTGGACTGCTTCGAACCGTGCTGGGAAAGCGGTCGTGCGGTGCGCTGGCGCATTCGGTTGCTCGATGCACCGATGTTCGGGGCGGCGGGACTGCACGAGAGCTGGATCGACCCGCAGACCGGGGACGAGCGCTGCAGTTTCACCCTGCTGACCGTGAATGCCGATGGCCACCCCCTGATGGGGCGCATGCACCGCCCGCAGGACGAAAAGCGCATGCTGGTGCTGTTGCCACCCCAGTCATGGTCGCACTGGTTGCAGTCCACCACCGAGCAGGCGTTGCTGACCTTGAAGCTGGCATCGCAGGCCGTGCTGCAGGGCGAGCCGGCCCCTGTCCGGCTGGAGCCGCAGCAGTCCTTCGGCTTCTGACCTCTTCAGGGCGGGGGCTCGCCGCTCTCTGAATCGACCAGCCGCCGCAGCAGGCACTTGAGCTGTTGCCCTTGCGCGGCACCGATGTCGGCCAGCACGCGGGCCTCGTGGGCGCGGGCCCGCTGCAGCAAGGGGGTGACCACCCGCTGCCCTTGGGTTGTGAGTGTGACGGTGGTCTGGCGGCGATCCCGCGTGCCGGTGCGCCGCAGCACCAGACCTTGCCGCTCCATCCGCCCCAGTAGCTTGGTCAGCGTCGGCTGCTGGGCCAGCACGGTCTCGCTGAGTTCGCCCACGCTGAGGCCGGTGCCGTTGGCCAGGCTGGCCAGTACGCGCCATTCGAGCACACTCAAACCGCAGGCCGCCACCTCGGCGTGGAATTCGGCCGAGATGCGGTGGCTGGCGCGTGCCAGCAGGTAGGCCAGGTAGTCTTCGACAAAGCCTGGTGTGCCGCCACCCGCCTTGCTGTCAGCGTCCCTGACCAAGCCCGCCTTCCTTGCCTGGCAGAGGCCCGACCGTGCCAAAGCGGCCCCCCTGGTACACCAGCGGCGTGCCACCCTCGCGCCAGCCGCAGCGCTCGACCTCACCGACGAAGATCACGTGGTCACCTTCCTCATAGCGGCTGCGGTTGTGGCATTCGAACCAGGCCAGCGCGCCTTCGATGATGGGCAGGCCGGACGCGCTCAGGCGGTACGGCGTGGCGGCGAAACGGTCGCCCTCGCCGTACGCAAAGCGCTCGCAGATGTCCAACTGGTCATCGGCCAGCACGTTGATCACGTAGTGCGACCCGCCGTGGAACAGCGGCAGGCAGTTGGCCTGCAGATCCAGGCTCCAGAGCACCAGTGGCGGGGCCAGCGACACCGAGTTGAAAGAGCTGGCGGTCAAGCCCACGAACGGCGACGTTCCCGGTGTCTCGGGATCCGGTGCGTGGGCCGTGACCACCGTGACGCCGGTGGCAAAACAGCCCAGCGAGCGGCGGAAATGGGCCGAGTCGAAGTCGGGCGCCTGGGCGCGCACGTGGGCGGGTGGGGTGGGGCGTGCGGGTCGCATGGTTTCATTGTAGGGTTGTCCCCGTGTCATTGCATGAAAATTCATATAAACTGAACCCAGCAACAACCCTGTGGCTGCCAGCGCGGCCCCATGAGGAGAGTCCGATGCTGGTAGAACGCATCGAGCACAAGTGGCTTTCGGCCTTTGTGCGCGCCTTCACCCTGTGCAAGGTCGAACCCGGGCAGGTGGTGGCCCTGCTGAGCGAAACGCAGTCCCGCCGTGTCAACGTCGAGCTGGCGCGGCTGGCGCTGGAGAGCCTGGGCGCTCGCGTCTTCGATCTGACGGTGACCACGCCGCCATTGAGCGCGCCGGCCCCGGTACGCTCGACCGGTGCCAGCGACAGTCTGCAGCAGCTCGCGCCTGTGCTGGTCGCGCTGGCCCGCAGCGACCTGGTGGTCGACTGCACGGTGGAGGGCCTGCTGCATGCCCCCGAGCTGCCGTCCATTCTGGCCGGGGCCGATGGCAAGCGGCCGCGGCTGTACATGATCAGCAACGAGCACCCTGAGATTCTGGAGCGGACGCTGCCCAGCCCCGAGCTGGAACCGCTGGTGCGCAGTGCGATGAAGCGGCTGCGTGGCAGCGCGTCCATGCGGGTGGTGTCCGCTGCCGGCACCGACCTGACGGTGTCGCTGAAGGGCGCCACTGTGGGCGGTGTCTGGGGCTTTTGCGCCAAGCCCGGCATGGTCTCCCACTGGCCCGGTGGTCTGGCCCTGGCGTTTCCGGCGGCAGGCACCGTGAATGGCACCCTGGTGCTGGCCCCTGGCGACGTGAACCTGACGTTCAAACGCTATCTGCGCGACACCGTTCGCCTGACCATCGAATCCGACACCATCACCCGCATCGACGGAGAAGGCGTCGATGCCGACCTGATGCGTGGCTACTGGGAAACCTGGGCCCGGAGCGAAGGACACCGCGCCGCCTATGCCGTCTCGCACGTGGGCTTTGGCCTGAATGCCGCGGCCCGCTGGGATGCCATGACCTTCTACGACAAGCGTGACTGCAATGGCACCGAGCTGCGGGCATTTGCCGGCAATTTCCTCTACTCGACCGGTGCCAACGAGGTGGCCGGACGCCACACGCTGGGACACTTCGACCTGCCGATGCGGGGCTGCAGCGTGTTCCTCGACGATGTCGCGGTGATCGAGGCCGGGCGCGTGGTCGAAGGCGTGTTCGAGGGGGCCGCCTGAGCATGGTGTCCGGTGCTGTGAGCCTGCCGGACTTCATTGAAGCTGGAGAACCGGGCCAGAGGCCAACGCTCGTCTTCCTGCACGGCATCGGTGGTCGCGCCTGGGGCTGGCAGGGCACGCTGGATCACTTGGTCGCCCAGGGCTGGCACGTGCTGGCCTGGGACATGCCCGGCTATGGCGCCAGCCCACCCATCGATGGCCTCGACTTCGACCATCTGGCTGATGCGCTGCAAGCCCTGCTGGTCCATGCCCGCGTGACACGGGCGGTGCTGGTCGGACACAGCCTTGGCGGCATGGTCGCACTGCAGACCTGGGCCCGCCATCCGCAGCGCATCGCCGGTCTGGTGCTGGCCGGCAGCAGCCCCGCCTTCGGACACGGCAGCGGAGACTTCCAGACCCGTTTCCTGGCCGACCGGCTGGCGCCCCTGGAAGCCGGCCTGACGCTGGCCGACATCGCTGCTCGGCTGATTCCCGCCATGGCGGGGCCGGGCGCCGCACCTGAGGCGCTGGCCCGTGCCCAGGCCTGCATGGCGTCCATCACGCCAGAGGGCTACCGCGCGGCCTTGCAGGCCCTGGTGCGTTTTGAACAACGCGCCGCACTGCCCACCATCAGCGTACCCACGCTGTGCCTGGCCGGTGAGCACGACCGCACGGCCGCGCCCGTGGTGGTGCGCCGGATGGCCGAAAAAATCCAGGGTGCGGAGTACGCCGAGATGCCCGGTGCCGGCCACCTCATGAACTTTGAGCAGCCCGACGCATTTGCCGCCGTGCTGTCGGCCTTCCTCGATACCCATTTCCCCGCGGAGACCTTGCCATGATTCCCACCGCCGAGCGCCACATGCCCATCTGCGGCGACGATTTCCCGCTCACCGAGCGCCAGCGCGATCTGCTCAAGCGGGCCGAGCAGCTGGGCCGTGAGCGCTTTGCACCGCGTGCCGCCGAGCTCGACCGCGAAGCGAAGTTTCCGTTTGCCAACTACGACGACATGCGCGAGGCCGGCCTGCTGGCCCTGTGTGTCCCCGAGGCCCACGGTGGTCACGGCGCCGACTACGCCACCTACGCCCTGGTCTCTGCGGAGATCGGACGCTGGTGCGGAGCCACCGCGCTGACCTTCAACATGCACGTGTGCACCATGCTCTGGAGCGGCCTGCTGTCTGAAGACCTGGACATGTCGCCCGAGGACCGCGCGCTGCACCGCCAGCGCCAGGCGCTGCACTTTGCACGCGTGGTGAAGGACGGAGCCATCTATGCCCAACCCTTTTCCGAGGGTGGGGCGGCCGCTGCAGGTGCCCAAGCCTTTGGTACCACGGCCGAGAAAGTCTCGGGTGGCTGGAAGATCAACGGCAAGAAGATCTTCGCCTCCCTGTCTGATGCGGCCGACTTCTTCGGTGTGCTCTGCACCGAGAAGAAAGGCTCGGCCGACCTGTCTCGCCGCGATACGCTCTACCTGGCCGTGCCCAGAAACGCGCCGGGCGTCCTCGTCGAAGGCGACTGGGACCCGCTGGGCATGCGCGCCACCGTCTCTCGCAACCTGCTCTTCAAGGACGTGTTCGTGCCCGACGAGGCGGCCCTGATGCCTCAGGGGGTGTATTTCCAGGCTGCCAGCCGATGGCCCCACATGTTCATGACCCTCTCACCCACCTACATGGGCATTGCCCAGGCGGCCTACGACTTCACGGTGGCCTACCTGCGCGGCGAAATTCCGGGCACCGGCCCGATCAAGCGGCGTCAGTTCGCCACCAAGCAGGTGGCGCTGGCCGAAATGTTCATCAAGCTTGAACAAA
>SBFU01000415.1 GCA_006227785.1 Burkholderiales bacterium | reverse complement strand
CGCCAGGGATTTCCGCTTCGGTACCGCTGGTGTCCAGGGGCGTGGTCGCCTCTGCGACCGGCCTGGACGGCCGGTCAATCGATGGCGCCGGCAGATCGGGAGACGCACGTGCTGCCTCGACGGCCGGCCCCTGTGCGGTCTCGGGAGCGGCGCCCGCGGCATGCAGGCTGCTGGCAGGCACCTGCAGCCAGTCGATCACCGAGGCCAGCGCCGTCGCGTCGTCGGGCGTGGCTTCTTCGGCTGGGGCGGTGGCGGGCAGGGGGGACGCTGCTTCGGCCTCCGGCACCATGGTGTCGGAGAGCAGGCCCAGCAGGCTGGAGAACAGGTCGGACGGCGAGGCCTCGGTGCCCTCGGCGGGTCGGCCCGGGGCGGCGCCCCGAGCCTGGTTGGCCGGGCTGCTGGTCTGGCTGGCGGTGGTGTTTCCGGACGGTGCTGTGGTGCTCACGGGGCGGGCTCCGATGGGTCAGGCAGGATGGGCCCTGCAGGGCAGGAAATGCGGTTTCACGTCGGCAGCCTTCCGGAGGGCGACGGGCCACCCGGTCTTTGCCGGAGGTAGATGCCCATGGCCATTTCGTCGGTCTGCTTCTGTTCCTGGCGCTGGGCCTGGACGGCCAGGTGCTGGCGTTTGCGGTCGGTGTAGCGCCGCAGGCCGGCCAGGTCACGCTCGGCCGCCTGGACCACCGCCAGCTGGCGGTCGATCTGGTCCTGGCGGCTGGCCAGCACACTGCGCTGGAAGCCGATGGCGTGGTCGATCTTCTGGATGAACTGGCGCTGGTGTCCGAGCACAGCCGGGTCGATGGTGCCGCCACTGCGGGCCGCCCAGCGTTGCTGGGCCTCCCGGGCGTACGACTCCAGCTGATCCATCTGGTCCTGTGCCACCTTCATCTCGCGTTCAAGCTGGGCCATGGCCGCCAGCGCCGCATCCCGGCGCTGTTCGGCCAGTTCAACCACCTTGTCCAGGGTCTTGAGCGTGTTCATGTGCGGGCGCCTTCACGTGCCGCGCGTTCCCGGCCGGGTGCGCCGCGGCGTGGTGCTGCGCCCTGTCCGTCCTGCAGGGCGCCGGCCAGGCCTTGCAGGCTGCTGCCCATGTCGGCCGCTTCGTTCATGCCCTGTGCCAGGAAGCCTTGCAGGGCCGGGTAGAGCGCGATGGCGCGGTCGGTTTCCGGGTCGCTGCCGCTGACGTAGGCGCCGAGCTGGATCAGGTCACGGCTCTTCATGTAGCGCGAGTAGAGGTTGCGGAAGCGCCGCGCCAGCTCCAGGTGGTCGGGCGTGGACACGTTGTGCATGACCCGCGATGCCGAGGCTTCGATATCGATGGCTGGAAAATGCCCCGACTCGGCCAGTGCGCGGGAAAGCACGATGTGGCCGTCCAGAATGGCCCGCGCCGCGTCGGCGATCGGGTCCTGCTGGTCGTCCCCCTCGGACAGCACGGTGTAGAAAGCGGTGATCGAGCCGACCCCGTTGAGCCCGTTGCCGCTGCGCTCGACCAGCTGCGGCAGCTTGGCAAAGCACGAGGGCGGGTAGCCCTTGGTGGCGGGCGGTTCGCCAATGGCCAGGGCGATCTCGCGTTGGGCCATGGCGTAGCGGGTGAGCGAGTCCATCAGCAGCAGCACATGCAGGCCGTCGTCCCGGAAGCGCTCGGCGATGGCGGTGGCGTAGGCCGCGCCCTGCATGCGCACCAGCGGCGGGGCATCGGCCGGGGCGGCCACCACCACCGAGCGCTGGCGTCCTTCCTGTCCCAGGATGTCCTCGATGAACTCCTTGACCTCGCGGCCGCGTTCACCGATCAGGCCCACCACGATGACGTCGGCGCGGGTGTAGCGGGCCATCATGCCCAGCAGCACGCTCTTGCCCACACCGGAGCCGGCGAACAGACCGATGCGCTGGCCGCGCCCGACCGTGAGCAGCGCGTTGATGGCGCGCACGCCCGTGTCCAGCGGTTCGCGCACCGGGTCGCGGTCCATGGCATTGAGCGGGCCGCGGTCCATCGGCAGGGCTTCCACGTCGGCGATCGGGCCCATGTGGTCCAGCGGCCGGCCGTGCGAGTCGACGACACGTCCCAGCAGGCCCTTGCCCAGTGGCAAGCGCAGCACGCCGCGGTCGCCGGCCGAAGGCGGCCGGTTGGGCAGGCCGACGCGGGGCACGGGCCGGTAGGGCGCCAGCGGGGTGACGCGGGCGCCGCTGGACAGGCCATGGGTGTCACCGGCCGGCATGAGGTAGGCGCGGTCGCTGGAAAACCCCACCACCTCGGCCAGCACCGGCTCTTTCTCGCCGTTGGCGATCAGGCACTGGGAGCCCACCGGCACTTTCAGGCCGACAGCCTCCAGCACCAGGCCGGCCAGCCGGGTGAGGGTGCCGCTGACTTCCAGCGGCGTGTGGACCCGGGCGTTGTCGCGCAGGTCGTCCATGAAGCGGGACCAGCGGTCGGCGTCGAGCATGCGCTGTTCAGACATCGGCATTCTCCGGGTTCCACGGACCTTCCAGCCCCAGGTTGCCGATGGCACGGGCCCAGCGCTTCTCGATCGAGGCGTCGACCGTGGTGCTGGCGGAGCTGACGATGCAGCCGCCCGGGGACACCGACGGATCGGCCACCAGCTCGGGCAGGGGCCCGGCGCTGTTCTCGCGCAAGGGGTTTTCCAGCACCGCCAGATCGTCCGGGTGCAGGCGCACGGTGGCCGGCAGGCCGTCTTCCACCAGTTGCGCCACCGCCTCACTGATCAAGGGCTTGAGCGCCTGCGGGCTCTGGCGCAGTTCCTGCCGGATCACCTGGCGGGCCAGGTCGCAGGCCAGTTCGAGCAACTGGTGCGAGATCCGGTCTTCGCTGCGAACCAGGTGGTCACGGGCCTCGTGCAGCAGTTGGGCCAGGCGCACACCCGTGTCCTCGATGGCCTGGCGGATCGGCGCTTCCAGCGTGTCGCGGGTCTCCTGGCTGCCGGCATCGTGCCCGTGCGCAAAGCCGTCGGCGTAGGCCTTCTCCAGCAGTTCCTGCACCGATGGTTCGGCCTCGACCGGTTCGGCGGCCACAGGGGGTGTTTCGGGTGTGTCTCCCTGGCTGTCGTCCATCGACGAGAACTGCCAGGCGGACACGCCTTCGATTTCCTCCCGCGGCACGAAGCGGGTGTAGGCGCTGGATTTAGACGAGGCTCTCATCCTCGCCTCCACCGCCGATCACGATCTGGCCTTCGTCGGCCAGCCGGCGCACCACCTTGAGAATTTCCTTCTGCTGGGCCTCGACCTCCGACAGGCGCATCGGGCCGCGCGACTCCAGGTCTTCGCGCAGCGCCTCGGCCGCACGCGAGGACATGTTGGACAGCACAAGGTTGCGCAGCTCGGTGCTGGCGCCCTTGAGCGAGACCACCAGCATGTCGGAGGACACCTCCTTGAGGATCAGCTGCATCGACTTGCCGTCGAGCTTGAGCAGGTCCTCGAAGGTGAACATCTTGTCCATGATCTTCTGGGCCAGATCCGGGTCCTGTTCCCGGATGGCTTCGAGCACGGAGGACTCCAGCTGGGTGCCCAGCAGGTTGATGATCTCGGCCGATGTCTTGACACCGCCCATCGAGGTCTTGCGCACCTTGTCGCCTCCGGCCAGCACCTTGTAGAGCACCTCGTTGAGGTCTTTGAGCGCCGTCGGCTGGATGCCTTCGAGTGTGGCGATGCGCAGCATCACCTCGTTGCGCGTGCGCTCGGTGAAGTTCTTCAGCACGCCGGCGGTCTGGTCGAACTCCAGGTGAACCAGGATGGCCGCCACGATCTGCGGGTGTTCGTTGCGCAGCAGCTCGGCAATCGACAGCGGATCCATCCACTTCAGGCTTTCAATGCCCGAGACATCGCCACCCTGCAGGATGCGGTCGATCAGCAATGAGGCCTTGTCGTCGCCCAGGGCGCGCTTGAGCACCGAACGCACGTAGTTGTCGGTGTCCGAGACCAGCAGCCGTTGCGAGGCTGCGGTCTCCGTGAAGCGCGTCATGACCTGGCTGACGCGTTCGTTCGACACCGCCCGGGTGCGCGCAATGGTCTCGCCCAGCTTCTGCACTTCCTTGGGCGAGAGGTGTTTGAACACCTCGGCCGCCTCTTCCTCGCCCAGCGACATGAGAAAGATGGCCGCGTCGTTGAGTCCGTCGTCTTCCATGGCTTGTCTTTCGGGTGGGTGGGCCCGGACCTCAGGTCGGGGCCTCGCCGTTGACCCAGCTCTTGACGATGTTGGCCACGGCGGCCGGGTTTTCCAGGGCCAGTCGTCGGGCTTCGGTCAGGCGGTGCTGGTCCGGGTCTTCCTGCGCGTCCTGGGTCGGCATGGGCAGTCCCGGCCGCTCCGGTGTGTCGTTGAGCAGGGCGTCCAGCTGGGGCGCCGGGGCCGGCAGGGCTGGCGCCGACTTCAGGGTCTTCATGGCCGGGCGGATGAGGCCCAGCAGGATCAGCAGGCCCATGCCCAGCAAGCCCACCGGCCAGGCCAGCCGGGTGGCCAGCTCCTGCACCTGGGGGTTCTGCCACCAGGCGACCGGATCGGCCTCGGGTTCGCGTTCTTCGGTGAAGGCCACATTCACCACGTTCACCGAATCGCCGCGTTCCCGGTCGAAACCGATGGTTTCGCGCACCAGTGCGGTCATCTGCTCCAGCTGCTCGGGCGGGATCGGGGTGGTGGTTTCCTTGCCGCTGCGGTCGGTCCGGGTCACATGGTTGATGACCACCGCGGCGCTCAGCCGACGGACCGTGCCGGTGCCTTCGCGCACCACTTTGACGGTGCGGTCGACTTCGTAGTTGATGACCGATTCGCGGCGCATGTTGCCAGGGCGTTCGGTGTTGCCGGCTGCGCCCAGCGGTGGCGCCTCGCCGTTGACAGGGGCTGTGCTGGCGCCCGGCGGCTGGTTGGTCACGGCACCGGGAATGCCGGTGGGCTGTGCGGTGGCCGCGCTGCCATCCTCGACGATCTGCTGGCTGCGCACCGTGCCGGGTTCGCCGCCCTGGTTGGGGCGGTGCTGCTCGGAGGTGGACTCGACCATCGAGAAGTCCACCTGGGCATTGACCTGGGCCTTGACGTTGCCCCGACCCACCAAGGGTTCGAGCATGTCCAGGATGCGCCGGGTGTGCAGCTGCTCGATCTGCTGCACGTACTGCAGCTTCTGCAGGTCGGTGCCCTGGTTCTGCGCATCCGGCGGGCTGGACAGCAAGGTGCCGGCGTCATCGAGCACGCTGACCGACTTGGGGTTCATCTCGGGCACGCTGGAGGCCACCAGGTGGACGATGCCGGCAATTTGCGCCTTGTCCAGCGTGCGGCCCGGAAACAGCGACACCAGCACCGAGGCGGAGGGTTTCTGCTGCTCGCGGAAGAAGCCGTTCTGG
>SBFU01000418.1 GCA_006227785.1 Burkholderiales bacterium | reverse complement strand
GCGGCCGGTCCACATCCTCGATGCGCACCAGCCAGACGCCCGAGTGGGCCCGGGCGTCGAGCCAGCTGGCCAGCGCCGCCACCAGTGACCCGGCGTGCAACGGCCCGGTCGGGGAGGGGGCAAAGCGGCCCCTGTAGTGGCGATGGTCGGACACGCCCGCACGCGGCTCTTCAGCCAACCATCTCCAGTGCCAGTTCCAGGCCCGAGATGAATGCGTCCTCCACCCGGTGACCCAGGCACCAGTCGCCGCACAGGCCCAGCCCCAGTTCCCGGTCGAACAGGTGGCTGCGTCCCAGGGGTGTCTGGGTCTGGGCAAAGCGCCATCGATGAACCACCGCATGGGTCGGCATGGCCCGGATGCCCGTGATTTCGGCAAAACCGCGCAACAGCTTGCCCTTGACGCGTTCCGGGTCGTCTTCCAGGTGCTTGGCCGACCATTGCGGAGCCGCCTGGACGGTCCAGCGCTCGATCTGCTCTCGACCGGGCTTGCTGCCCTCGCGGGCCAGCCAGCTGATGCGGTGGTGCGTGCTGCGCGCGGCGTTCCACTGTGGGCCCAGGTGGCTCAGGCCGGGCTGTGCGGCATTCGGAAACGCCACCATCAGCGTCCAGCAGGGCGCCACATGCACTTCGGTCAGGGCTTGCCGCAAGCGGGGCGCCAGGCCGGACGAAAGCAGCAAATCCCGGGCCTGCGGATGCGGCAAGGCCAGCACGACACGGTCGAAGCCACCGACCACCTGCAGTCCGCCATCGCTGCCCTCCAGGCGCAACTGCCATTGCGCCGGGTGCAGGGCGTCACGCTCGATCTGCACCACCCGGGTTTCCAGCGCTGTCCGGGCCTTCAGGCCGCCGAAGCGCTCGGGCTGCAGCAGCGGTTGCCCCCAATGGGCCACAAGCCCGCTCATGCCGGGTTTGGCGACGTAATGCGGCTCGCGGGGCGGCGGCGCGCTGGCCAGCACATGGCCGAGTTCGTCCAGCACCCGCACGGTGCTGACCGCCCAAGGACGCACCACGTCCTGCGCCGTCAGCAAGGCGCGGGCAAACCGGGGGTCGCGCACGGTGAAGTACTGGGCTCCGTGGTCAAAACTGCCGAATTCGGTACGCCGGGTCGCCATCCGGCCACCGAGGCCCCGGCTTTTCTCGAACACGCTCACCTGGTGACCCGCCTGCAGCAAGGTCCTGGCGCAGGCCACGCCGGCCATGCCGGCACCCACGACGGCCACATGCATGGGCTGTCGGGGTTCTTGTCGGTCAGCCACCACCTCCGGTTTCCGGGTGGCAGGACGGCGCGCAGCGTGGGTAGGGCGTGAGGGCATATGGGTGTTACCGGTGGGTTGTCTGGAGACTGTATCAGCGCCGAAGCCATCCTGGCAGGGGCGGTGTCACACCTGATGGTGTTGCATCAGCAGGGCATGGCGGGTGTTGGCGTGTTGAAGCTGGTCGAGCCACCAGGCCAGCGCGCGCCGTTGCTCCAGTGGTCCCCGCGGCTGGCGCCAGGCATACGCCAGGGGAATGTCCCGCGCCGGTCCCTGGACCGGCTTGACCACCAGCCTGCCGGCATCGATGAAGGGTTGGGCCAGCGGCTGCGGCAGAAACCCGGCGCCCAGTCCGCGCAACTGGGCTTCCAGCTTGTGCTGCATGGTGGGTACGGTGAGCACGTCCTGCCCGGGGGCGATGTTGTGCGACCGGCCACGCCCCCGCTGCGTGCTGTCGGCCACGGCCACCGCCCGGTGGCTGAAGCGTTCTTCGTCACTCAAGGGATGCTCCACACCCGCCAGTGGGTGGTGTGGGGCGACGGCAAACAAGAACGACACCGTCCCCAATGGGGCCATCCGAATGTCCCCTTGCCCGAGCTCACCGGAGACACCCAGGGCCAGGTCCGCCTGACCGCTGATCAGGGCATCGCTGGTGCCCGACAGCGTCTCGGCCCGCAGCTTGAGTCGGGTGGGGCCTCCCTGGGCATAAAAGGCTTCGCACAGTTCAAACAGGGTGCTTCGGGCGATGATCGCGTCGGCCGCCAGTGTGAACTCAGGTTCCCAACCGGTGGCCACCCGCTTGACCCGCCGGGCGACGGCATCGAGTTCGTCCAGCAGGTACTGACCCGAGCGCAGCAGCTCGGCGCCCGCAGGGGTGAGGCGGGCACGCCGTGCGCTGCGGTCGAACAGCAGCACATCCAGTGACTCCTCGATCTGGCGCACCCGGTAGGTGAGCGCACTGGGCACCATGCCCAGTTCTCGGGCGGCAGCGGCCATGCTGCCCAGGCGGGATACCGCCTCCAGCAGGCCAAGGTTGTCCGCCGAAAGGACCGCGCGCGGAGAAGGTGAGGGCATGGACGGAGGTGCTTGTTCAAATGAATCGAACGATAGCATCAAATCCGTGCAAACCGCAGTGCAGTTGGTCCGCTCAGAATCCTTCCATGCCGTGCACGAGCCTGCCCATCCCGGGACCGGTGCACGGCCAGACAGGAGACCCCACCATGATGCTGATTCGACGATCCGAGGCGCGGGGCCGCGCCGACCACGGCTGGCTCAAGAGCCACCACTCGTTTTCCTTTGCCGACTACCATGACCCGGCCTGGATGGGCTGGGGCAACCTGCGCGTGATCAACGAGGACCGGATTGCGCCAGGGACCGGCTTTGGCACGCATGGCCACCGGGACATGGAGATCATCAGCTATGTGTTGCAGGGCAACCTGGCCCACCGAGACAGCATGGGCCATGTGCAAGGCATTGAACCTGGCGAGGTGCAGCGCATGAGCGCGGGCACGGGGGTGCGGCACAGCGAGTTCAACCACGACCCGAGCGGCCAGACCCATTTCCTCCAGATCTGGATCGAACCCGACCGGTTGGGCGTGGCGCCCGGCTACGAGCAAAAGCGGTTCGAAGACGCCGAAAAGCGCGGGCGTCTGCGCCTGGTCGCCGCACCAGGGGGAGAATCGGGGGCGGTCGACCTGCACGCCGATGCCCGCATGTATGCTGGCTTGTTTGACGGGGATGAGCGGGCCGAACTGGCGCTGGACCCGACCCGCAAAGCCTACGTTCATCTGGTGCGGGGTGAGCTGACCGTCAACGGCGAGCGACTGCACGGTGGCGATGCCCTGGCCCTGGGTGGCGAGTCCTCCCTGGTGCTGTCGTCGGGGGCGGCGGCCGAGGTGCTGGTGTTCGACCTGCAGACCTGAATCCCGCACGCCAATTCTTTCGTCACAGGAGAACTTTCCATGGCAGACATCGTGGTCGTTTACCACTCAGGATACGGACACACCCAGCGCATGGCCCAGGCCGTCGCCGACGGCGCCGGTGCCGAGCTGCTGGCCATTGACGCCGACGGCAATCTGCCGGCCGACGGCTGGGACCAGCTCGCCGCGGCGGACGCGATCATCTTTGGTTCGCCCACCTACATGGGCAGCGTGAGCTGGCAGTTCAAGAAATTCGCGGATGCCTCCAGCAAGGCCTGGTTTGCCCAGGCCTGGAAGGACAAGATCGCGGCCGGATTCACCAACAGTGCCGGGATGAACGGGGACAAGCTCGCCACGCTGCAAACCTTGTTCACGCTGGCCATGCAGCACGGCATGATCTGGGTCAGCCAGGGCCTGATGCCCAGCAACAGCAAGGCGGCCCAGCGCAACGATGTGAATTACCTCGTGTCCTACAGCGGAGCGATCGCGCAGAGTCCGTCGGACGCCGGAGCGCAGGACATGCTGCCCGGCGATCTGGAGACGGCGCGCCTGTTCGGCGCCCGTGTGGCCCAGGTGGCGCAGCGTTTCAAGGGCTGAGCTGCGCGAGGCCGGGCGCGCTACCATCGCGCCATGGCCATCATCAACATCCTCTCGTGGGCAGACTGGCTGGCGCTGTCCGCCTTCTTTGCCCTCTGGGTGGGTTACGCCTGGTTTGCCCGTGTGTGGGGTCGCCGGCAGGGTTCGCTGCTGGTCACCACCAACCGCTACCGGGCCTACTGGATGCGGCAGGCGGCCATGCGCGATCCGCGCATGCTGGATGGCCTGATCACGCAGACCCTCTCGAACACCCCGGCTTTCTTCTCCTCGACCTCCATCCTGGTGATCGGTGCGCTGTTCGCCCTGCTGGGCACCACCGAAAAGGCCACTGAACTGATGAGCGAAATACCGTTCGCCCAGTCGGTGCCGCTGGTGGTGTTCGAGTTCAAGATCCTGGTGCTGGTGGGCATTTTTGTCTACGCGTTCTTCCGCTTCTCGTGGTGCATGCGCCAGTACACCTTCGTGGCCCTGGTGATCGGCGCCATGCCGCCCCCCGAAGATTTCTCGTCGGGCAAGTTCGACCGCAAGCAATACGCGGACCGCGCGGCGGCCATGGTCGGCGCTGCGGCGGAGACATTCAATGACGGGCTGCGGGCGTACTATTTTTCGTTCGCCGCCATGGCCTGGTTCATCTCGCCGCTGGCGATGGTGCTGGCCACCGGCCTGGTGGTGCTGATTCTCTACAGCCGCGAATTCCGGTCCGAGGTGCTGCACATCCTGCGTGAAGACGGCAGCGCCGACCGGTGAGCCGAACGGCCCGCAGGGCGTCCGTAAAATCGGATCCATGTTCGTACACCTGCGCCTGCACACCGAGTTCTCCGTCGTTGACGGAACCTGCCGTATCGACGAGGTGGTCCCGGCCGCCGCGGCCGACGGCCAGCCCGCCCTGGCGATCACGGACCTGGGCAATCTGTTCGGTGCCGTCAAGTTCTACAAGGAGGCACGGGGAGCAGGTGTCAAGCCCCTGCTGGGTGCCGAGATCTTTCTGCAAGGCTATGGCGAGGCGGCCGCTGGCGGCCCCCCGGGACAGGCGCAGGCCATGCCACGGGCATTGCTGCTGGTGCAGGACCGCCAGGGCTACCTGAACCTGTGCGAGCTGCTGGCACGGGCCTGGACCCGCAACGAAGGCCGTGCGCAAGCGGTGGTGCGGCGCGAATGGCTGGAAGAACTCAACGGCGGTCTGATCCTGCTCTCGGGGGCACAGGCAGGGCCTGTCGGGCAGGCCCTGCTGCAGGGCGACCTGGCCAGGGCCAGCGATACCGCCTTGCAACTGGCCAGTCTGTTCACACACCGGTTCTACATCGAGCTTCAGAGGGCAGGGCGCGCCGATGATGAGCGGCATGTGGTGGCTGCGGTGCAACTGGCCGCCCGCCTGCGCCTGCCGGTGGTGGCCACCCATCCGGTCCAGTTCCTCACCCCCGACGCCTACGAGGCGCATGAGGCCCGCGTCTGCATCGCCGAAGGCGAGATCCTGGGCAACGCGCGCCGGGTGCGCCGATTTACCCGGGAGCAGTACTTCAAGAGCACGGCCGAGATGCAGGCCCTGTTCGCCGACCTGCCCAGCGCCCTGTCCAAT
>SBFU01000176.1 GCA_006227785.1 Burkholderiales bacterium | reverse complement strand
CTCACCGCCCTGTTCGCCCTGCTGTGTGCGGCAGGTCTGGCCTACGTGCAGCTGCTGGACAGCCGCCAGCGCCAGATGGTGGCGGAAAGCCAGCGCCGTGCTGCCGAGGGCCTCGAACAGGAAGCCAAGCGGGTCAACGACGCCAACCAGGCGGCCATTCTGCGACTGATGAACGAACTGCAGACGGTGGCCGAAGGCGACCTGACACAGGAAGCCACCGTGACGGAGGACATCACCGGCGCCATCGCCGACTCGGTGAACTACACGGTGGAGGAGCTGCGATCGCTGGTGGGCAACGTGCAGGCCACGGCGACCCGTGTGGCGCAGACGACCTCGGCGGTGGAAAGCACCTCAACCGAACTGCTGGCCGCCTCGACCGAGCAGCTGCGAGAAATCCGCGAAACCGGTCAGTCCGTGCTGGACATGGCGCAGCGCATCAACCAGGTGTCGGGGCAGGCGCAGGAATCGGCTTCGGTGGCCCGTGCCTCTCTGCAGGCCGCCGAGTCGGGTCTGCAGGCCGTGCAGGATGCCATCGGCGGTATGAACGCCATCCGGGACCAGATCCAGGAAACGTCCAAGCGGATCAAGCGCCTGGGCGAGTCGTCGCAGGAGATCGGTGAAATCACCGAGCTGATTTCGGACATTACCGAACAGACCAACGTGCTGGCCCTGAACGCTGCCATCCAGGCCGCATCGGCCGGTGAAGCGGGCCGAGGCTTCTCGGTGGTGGCGGAAGAGGTGCAGCGGCTGGCCGAGCGGTCGGCCGACGCCACGCGCCAGATTGCGGCCCTGGTGAAGGCCATTCAGACCGACACCCAGGATGCGGTGGCCGCCATGGAGCGTTCCACCCAGGGTGTGGTGGAAGGGGCCAAGCTGTCGGACAACGCGGGTACCGCCCTGTCCGAGATCGACCGCGTGTCGCGCCGTCTCGCCGAGCTGATTGAACAGATCTCGACCTCGGCGCTTCGCGAAGCCGAGTCGGCCAACGAGGTGGCCGGCAACATCCAGCACATCTTTGCCGTGACCGAGCAGACCGGTGAAGGTACGCGCTCCACGGCGCAGCAGGTGCGCGAACTCTCGGCCATGGCCGAAGAATTGCGTCAATCGGTATCCCGGTTCAAGATCGCCTGATCCCACAGAAGCCCATGCTGTCCGACACCACCAGCGATCCGGTGCTCTCCGGCGAAAACCCTGTCACCGATCTGGGGCCGCTGGCCTGGGTGTTCGACGAGCTTCGCAAGTCGCTCGACGGCGCCAACAAGGCCATCCGGCGCTTTGTCCGCGAGACCGAGGCAGCGCGTCACAGCGACCTGGAAGCGGTCGACCCGGCCTCCCTGCGTATTGCCAGACAGCAATTGCACCAGGCGGTGGGTGCACTGGAAATGGTCGGACTGTCGGCACCGGCCCAGGTGGTGCGCGCCATGGAGGCTGCCGTGCAGCGCTTCGTGCAGAAGCCGCTTTCCTGCACACCCGAGGCGGCAGAGCGGGTCGAGCGCGCAGGCTTTGCCCTGGTGGAGTACCTGGAGAGTGTGCTCAATGGCCGCCCGGTACAGCCGGTTGCCCTGTTCCCTCAATACCGGGACGTACAGGAAATCGCTGCGGCCGAGCGCATCCATCCGGCCGATCTCTGGTCGCATGAGCACCGCGGCCTGCTGGTGCCCGCGGTCGAAGGTGTGACCCCCCTGCGCTGCGAACCGGCCATGCGGTCCCTGTTCGATCGCCTGGTGTTGCTGGTGGTCAAGACACAGAGCGCGGCGGCCGCCCAGCAGCTGTCCAAGTTGTGCGCAGGCCTGTCGGCCGGTGCGGGCGAGGCGCGTGTCCAGTCCTTCTGGCGCGTGGCAGCGGCGTACTTCGAGGCCTTGGCCCAGGGTCTGCTGCCGCTGGACGTCTACGTCAAGCGCGCAGCATCGCGCATCCTGCTGCAGTTTGCCACGCTCGCGCAGGGGCAGACCCAGATCTCCGAGACGCTGCTGCACGATCTGCTGTTCATGTGCGCACAGGCGCAGGCGTATGTTCCTGCCAAGTCGTCCCATCTGCCGGTGGTGCGTCAGACCTTCGGACTGGAGGCGGCGCCTCCGGTCGACTACCAGAAAGCCACGCTCGGGCGCTACGACCCGGCCGTGCTCGCGCAGGCCCGCAAGCGCATCCACTCGGCCAAGGAGTCCTGGTCGCTGTTCTCTGGCGGGGACGCCAGCCGGGCCCGGCAGGTGATCGACCATTTCGGCCTGGTCGGTGACTCATTGCTCAAGCTGCATCCCGCCAGCACGGTGCTGGCGCAGGCCCTGGTCCGGTCGGCCGACCAGGCCGCACGCGATGTGCGCGGCGTGCGACCGGAACTGGCCATGGAGGTGGCCACCACCACCTTGTTCCTGGAGGCGGCCTTCGAGGACTTCGATCCCCAGGCGCCCGAAATGACCGAGCGCACCCAGGCGCTGGCGTCCCGGCTTGAGGCCGTGCTGGCCGGAGAGCCCGCTCAGCCGCTGGAACCGTGGATGGAGCAGCTGTACCGTCGGGTCAGCGATCGCCAGACCATGGGCAGTGTGGTCGGAGAGCTCAAGGTCTCGCTGGGCGAAGCCGAGAAGTCGCTGGACCAGTTTTTCCGCAATCCGCACGAAAAGGGCGGACTGCACCAGGCGGTCAGTCATCTTGCGCAGATGCGCGGCGTCCTGTCGGTGCTGGGCCTGGACCAGGCGGTGCAGGCGGTGGGGCGCATGCGCAACAGCGTCGAGCAGATTCTGGACACAGAGGTCGACGAGGACAAGGCAAGAACCGCTGGCACCTTCCAGCAGCTGGGCAACAGCCTCAGTGCCCTGAGCTTCATGGTCGACATGCTGAATTACCAGCCTGCCCTGGCCAAGAAGCTGTTCCAGTTCGACGAAGAGCTTGGGGAGCTGGTGCCCCTGATGGGCCGCAGTCCGGCTGCCGTGCCACCGGTCCACCCCTCACGCGAAGCCGCGCAGGCCATTGGCGAAGGCGTACAACGTGTCGTCGAGGAGGTGGAAGCGGGCACAGACCTGGCCGACCTGAGCCAGCGGCTGGGCGACCTGGCTTCGCAAGCCTCCTTGGCCGAGCAGCCGGGGGTGGCCAAGGCAGCGCAGGACGCGGCCGAGGCGGTGATCCGCGCCGACGTACAGGCCGGCGCACAGGCGTTGGCCGAGCTGGCGCATTCCCAGTCACCGGCGACCGACAGCGTGGTGCCGGTGGCCGCCGCTCCTGCCCAGAACGACGACGATGAAGATGACCTGCAGGACATCTTTCTGGAAGAAGCGAGGGAGGTGGTTGGCCAGGGGCTGGAGGCCATTGCCCAGTTGCAGCTCGACCCGGGTGAGCTGGAACACCTGACAGCGCTGCGGCGTGCCTTCCACACGCTCAAGGGCAGTTCGCGCATGGTGGCGCTGACCGAATTTGGCGAGGCCGCGTGGGCCATGGAGCAGATGCTCAATGCGGTGCTTGCCGAGCAGAAGCCTGCAGCCAGCGACATGTTGCGGCTCTCCGGTGAGTCCATGCAGGCTTTCGGGCGCTGGGTCGAAGACATTGCCGCAGGTGACGCGGGCCACTGGAGCGCCGCGCCGTTCAGGACCAGTGCGGAGAGCTGGCGCCAGCAAGGCCAGTACCTGCCGCTGCAGGCGGGTGCCCGGGCGGCGCTGCCTCCGGTTGAACCGCAGGATCCCGATACGGCGGATGTGCTCCTGCCCGTGGACGAAGGTCATGCGATCGAGGCGGAGACCTCCACCCCGACCGATGCGTCGGCGGATGACGAGGCCGACGTGCCGGCCATCGAAGAGGCGTTGCCGCAAGACGAGGCAGAATTTCCGCAGGCCACCGAGGTCGTCGAGCTGCAGGCGCCCGATCTGCCGGCCGAGGTGCCCGAGCCTGAGCTTGAGCCTGAATCGGTGTCCGAACCGGCACCAGACACCGGCCTGGCGTCCAACCATGTCGATTTCGTCGATACATCGCCTTTCGAGGCCGGTCTGGAGCACGAGCATCTGTTTGTCGATGTGCCGGGTCAGGTGCCAGATCTGCCGGTGATCGAGAACATCGATTTCTCTGCTCTGCAATCGCTTTCCGGTCAGGCTCCGGATGAACAGCAGCCCGTGGCGGCACCCGTGGCCGAGGAAGTGGCTGAGACGTCTGCGCAGATGCCGGGGCCGATCGATGAAGCGCCTGTCTTGGACGAACCGGTCGAGCCGGACGTGCCTGCGCCGGAAGTCAGCACCGGGCCCGCCGAACCGGTCGACCTGGCGCCTGAGGCACCGGTGGAGGAGGCAGCCAGCGCGATGCCAGACGAGCAGACCCGGGTCATCGGGTCCCTGCAGATCGGGCTCAAGCTCTACAACGTGTACCTCAATGAGGCCGACGAATGGTCGCGCCGTCTGGGTGTCTGCCTGTCCGAATGGGCGCTGGAGCGCCACGAACCCCTGCCGCCGGATGCAGAGGCCTTGTCCCATTCGCTGGCCGGCAGTTCGGCCACGGTGGGTTTTGATGCCTTGTCGGGCATTGCCCGCGCGCTGGAGCATGCGCTCGGCGCCGTGGCCCAGCACCAGCAGGATGGCATCCCGGCCACCGAGGCGCAAGCCCGCCTGTTTGTCGATGCCTCCGAGGACATCCGGCGTCTGCTGCACCAGTTTGCGGCCGGATTCCTGAAAGAGCCCAACCCTGAGCTGATGGACGCTTTGCACCACGTGGTGCACGACCTCCCCACCGAAGCGCCCGCCCCGGGAGTGTCGGCTCCGCCCGATATCGGCATCGGTTCAAGCTGGTCCGAACTGGATGCGTCGGCCACCACCGAGGCCCTGCCGGACCCGGTCCCGGCGGCGGACGATGCGCACACCGATACCGTGTTCGCCGCCCTGCCGGACAGCGGTGAAGGGGTGGAGCCTGGCCAGGTTCAGGACATCGACGACGATATCGACGTCTTCGACACCATCGACGCCGACCTTTTCCCGATCTTTGCCGACGAGGCGGCCGAACTTCTGCCCCAGTTGGGAGGCGCCTTGCGCCAGTGGGTGGCCCGGCCGGACAACAGCAGCGCCCGCGGCGAAGTGCTGCGCAACCTGCACACGCTCAAGGGCAGTGCGCGTCTGGCCGGTGCCTTGCGGCTGGGCGAGATGGTGCACCGCATGGAAACCCAGGCCGAGCGACTGGGCAGCGAGGTGCGTCGCAGCGCCGATATCGAACCCTTGCAGCACGCGTTCGATGCCATCAGTGCGCGCTTCGAGATGCTGAGGCACACCGATCTGCCGGCACAGGATGTGGTTCGCACAGCGGCCGAGATGTTGCCGGCCGACATCGAGGCGCAGGCCCCCGTGTCCGCAGAGGTGGCTGTTGAACCGACCCCTGCTGCGCAGCCCGTCACAA
>SBFU01000375.1 GCA_006227785.1 Burkholderiales bacterium | reverse complement strand
TACGACGCCTGGTTCCGTTGAGCCAGGCCGCGCTGCGCCTCAGGGGGCTGTGACCATGTCAGCTGGTGGCCATGGCATGTCGCTGGCCTTGAGTGGCGTGCCGATCGGGGCGCCCGCCAGGCCTTGCTGGACCGCTGCCATGTCCTGCGGATTCGGGTGCTGGTCCATCAGCAGGTAGTCGAACACCCGGCGCGCGATCGGAGCCGCGTGGGCTGCACCGAAGCCCGCGTTCTCCACGATGACCGCTAAGGCGACCGTCGGCGCTTCGAACGGTGCGAAGGCAACGTACAGCGAATGGTCGCGCTGGTGCTCCTCCAGCTTCTTGGCGTCATAGCGGTCTTTCTGACCGATGGTGACCGCCTGCGCGGTGCCGGTCTTGCCACCACTGCGGTAACCTGCGCCTGCAAACACGCGGGCCGAGGTGCCTTCGGTGGTCACGTCCGCCATGGCCTGCAGCACCGCCTGCACGTTTTCGCGCCGGTACTTCAGGTCGACGCCCTGCGGGTCTGACAGGAGGGTGCGCTGGTTGGACACCACCTCCTGGGTCGCCAGCGCCACGTGCGGCGTGTGCCGCACCCCACCATTGGCCAGGGTCGCCATGGCGTGCGCCAGCTGCAGCATGGTGAAGTTGTTGTAGCCCTGACCGATGCCCAGCGAAATCGTTTCGCCCGCGTACCAGCGCTGCTGCTCGGGCCGGCGGTAGGTCTCGCGTTTCCACGCCTGGCTGGGCAGCACCCCGCGAAGCTCGCCACGCAGGTCGATACCGGTGAGCTGGCCGAAGCCCAGGGGCTTCATGAAATCATGGATCGCGTCCACGCCCATCTCATTGGCCAGCGAGTAGTAGTAGGCGTTGCTGGACTTGACGATGCTGTGGTGCAGATTGGTCGGACCGGTGGCATGGCCGCGGAAGCGGTGGTTGCCCAACATCCAGTACCCCGGGTCGTTGATCACGGTCTGCGGGCTGCGCTTGTTGGTTTCCAGCGCGGCCAGCGCCATGAAAGGCTTGTAGGTCGAGCCGGGTGGGTAGGTGCCGCGCAGGGCACGGTTGAGCAGGGGTTTGTCGATGGACTCGTTGAGGGCGCGCCAGTTGTCCACGTCGATGCCCTCGACAAACAGGTTGGGGTCGAAGGTCGGCTTGGACACGAAGGCCAGCACTTCGCCGTTGCGCGGATCGATCGCCACCAGCGCGCCGCGCCGGTCGCCGAACATGTCTTCCACCAGCTTCTGCAGCCGGATGTCGATCGAAAGCACCAGGGTGTCGCCCGGCACGGCTGCGGTGCTGGCCAGCAGACGCACCGCCCGCCCCCCGGCCGAGGTTTCCACCCGCTCGAAGCCGGTGGTGCCGTGCAATTGCCGCTCGAAGCTCTGCTCGGCGCCGAGCTTGCCGATGTGTTCGGTGCCGCGGTAGTTGGCCTGGTCTTCCTCCGGCCAGTCCTCGATCAGCTCTTTTTCGCGCTGGTTGATGCGGCCGATGTAGCCGACCACGTGGCTCGCCACCTCGCCGTTGGGGTAATGCCGGATCAGCCTGGCGCGCACGTCCACGCCCGGAAAGCGGTAGCGCTGGGCGGTGAAGCGCGCCACCTCTTCGTCGGTCAGGCGCGTGCGGATGGGCAGGGAGTCGAAACGGCGCGACTCTTCCCGCAGCTGGCGAAAGCGACGCCGGTCCCGGGGCTGGATGTCGACCACCTCGCTCAGGGCGTCAATCGTGGCTTCCAGATCGGTTACCCGCGACGGGGTGATCTCCAGGGTGTAGGCCGAAAAATTGGTGGCCAGCACATGGCCGTTGCGGTCGACGATCTGGCCCCGGTTGGGCACCACCGGCAGCACCGCGGTCCGGTTGCTCTCCGCCTGGGCCATCAGCTCTTCGTGCTGGGTGACCTGCAGGTACACCATGCGCGCAGCCACCAGGCCAAAGCCCAGCAGCACCGCCAGGGCAGCCACCAGCACCCGCAACCGGAACCGGTCCAGGTCGGCTTCAACGTTGCGCAATTCAGTCATGGGACCTCCACGCCGCCCCCAGGCGCGGCGTTTCGTCACTCCCGCGAACGCGGGAGTCCACATCCGCCTTGCATGACCACGGCCGGACAGATTGGACTCCCGCGTTCGCGGGAGTGACGGACACGGTTCGACCGGACCGCCCTGAGGCAGTTACCTGGCAGACCGTGATCCGGACATTCTGCATGAGCCTACAGCGGTCGGTTCTCATCGGGATCGGGGGCCCTGCGCTGCGGCGCCAGCAGCACCACGCTCACCAGTGGCCACAGCAAGGTTTCGATGAGCGGGGCCAGGAAATACGACCAGCCGGGGAAGGTGCCCCCCAGCGCCATGCGCACCACCAGCACCAGCAGGTGGGCGGCCAGCAGCAGCGGAAAAACCTGTACCGCCTGGGTGGGCACCGCGAACCACAGCAGGCGCCGGTGCATGGCCACGGCAAAAAAGGCCATGACCGTGTAGGCCAGGGCATGCTGTCCGAGCAGGGCGCCCTGGTGCACATCCATCAGCAGGCCGAACAGGAAAGCGACCCCGACGCCGATGCGCAGCGGCTGGTGCACGCACCAGAACACCAGGGTGACGGCCAGCAGGTCGGGCACCCAGGCCGCCCGACCCCACAGGCCGATGTTGCCCAGCATGTTGATGGCCAGCGCGACCACCAGGCTGGCCCAGATGAAGGCGCGGTTGGCGGGCAGCAGCAGCTGCTGGCCAGGGCGCATGATCATGGCGCACTCCTGGGAACCACCGCCGTGCCGCCGTGCCGGTCCCGGCGCTGGCGGCTCTGACTTGCTTCGGCTTCGGGTGGTGGTGGCAACTGCAGGCCCGTGGGTCCGAGGACCAGCACATGCAGGGTGCCCTGCACCCGAGCCATGGGTTCGCACTGCACCCGGTTGAAGGAGGATTCGGCACGCCGTTCGACCCGGGTGACCCGTGCCACCGGCAGGCCCGGCGGGTAGACGCCGTCGATGCCGCTGGTCGTCAGCAGGTCGCCGGCCTCGATGTCGGCGCTGGACAGGGTGTAGCGCAGTTCCAGGCCGTCGCCTTCGGCCGAGGGCTGGCCGAAGGCCACGCTGCGGACGCCGGTGCGCGTGTTCAGCACCGGGATGGACTGGTCCCGGTCGATCAGCAGGGTCACTTCGGACACCAAGGGATAGACCCGGGTGACCTGGCCCAGCACGCCCGACTCGTCGATGACGGGCGAACCCGCCACGATGCCGTGTGTCTGGCCACGGTCGATCACCACGCGGCGCGAGAACGGGTCGGCCGTGTCGTAGAGCACCTGGGCCCCGATCGACGGGCTGCTGATGCGCTCACGCATGGCCAGCAATTCCCTCAGTTGCCGGTTTTCCATCTGCACCTGCTCCAGCTGCAGATGCCGGTCGGCCTGTTCGGCCAGTCGCCGCAGGGCATCGGCCTCGGTCTGCTGGGCGCGGTGCAAAGAGGTCATGTAGCCGCCAATGCCCATCACGGCCTGCACCGGCTGCATCACTGCCCACTGCACCGGGTACAGCGCCGTGGCAATCGCCGAGCGCATGGGGGCGGTCAGACCCAGTCGCAGGTCGGCGACCATCAGGAACAGCGAAATCGCGCTGAACACCACCAGTTTGGACAAGGCCGACGGCCCCTGCTTGAAGAAGGGCGGCGGCGTTCGGTCCAGGGTGCCCAGTGGCATGTCGGTGGCGGGCTCGGGTGGGCAAGGGCGCCGGAATCCGGCGCGTGCTTACTCGCTGGTGAAGATGGTGCCCAGACGCTCCATGCGTTCCAGGGCCATGCCGCAGCCGCGCACCACACAGGTCAGCGGCTCTTCGGCCACCAGCACCGGCAGGCCGGTTTCCTCGGCCAGCAGGCGATCCAGGTCGCGCAGCAGTGCGCCACCGCCGGTCAGCATCATGCCGCGCTCGGCGATGTCCGCGCCCAGCTCGGGCGGTGTGTGTTCCAGTGCCATCTTGACCGCCGAGACGATGTTGTTCAGCGGGTCGGTCAGGGCTTCAAGAATCTCGTTGGAGCTGATGGTGAAGCTGCGCGGCACCCCTTCGGACAGGTTGCGGCCCTTGACTTCCATCTCCTTGACTTCGGAGCCCGGGAAGGCCGAACCGATTTCCTTCTTGATGGCCTCGGCCGTCGGTTCCCCGATCAGCATGCCGTAGTTGCGGCGGATGTAGGCGATGATGGCATCGTCGAAGCGGTCGCCACCGACCCGCACGCTGCCCTTGTAGACCATGCCACCGAGCGAGATCACGCCCACTTCGGTCGTGCCGCCGCCGATGTCGACCACCATCGAACCCGACGCGTCGGACACCGGCAGGCCGGCGCCGATGGCGGCCGCCATCGGCTCCTCGATCAGGTAGACCTCGGAGGCACCCGCGCCCAGGGCCGACTCGCGGATGGCGCGCCGCTCGACCTGGGTCGAGCCGCAGGGCACACAGATGATGATGCGCGGGCTCGGCTTGAACATCGAGCGCGGGTGCACCATCTTGATGAACTGCTTGAGCATCTGCTCGGTGACGGTGAAGTCGGCGATCACGCCGTCCTTCATGGGTCGGATGGCCTCGATGTTGCCGGGCACCTTGCCCAGCATGGCCTTGGCTTCATGGCCGACGGCCTGGATGGTCTTCTTGCCTTGCGGGCCGCCCTCGTGGCGGATCGAGACCACCGAGGGCTCATCCAGCACGATGCCCTTGTTGCGCACGTAGATCAGGGTGTTGGCGGTGCCAAGGTCGATCGCCAGGTCGGTCGAGAACTGGCGACGGAATGCTTCAAACATGGTGCAGTGGTCCTGTGGAGCGCAGGTGCGGCTTGGCGCAGCCGTCGCCGGTCGGGTGCTGGAGAGTCCGGAAGGGGTGTGGGTCGGGACGGAAAATGACCAGTGAGTCCGGGGGCGTGCCAAGTGCTTGATTTCGCGACGAAAACCGCCTCCGGACAGGAACTGTCGTCAAACCTTGGATAATACCGTATCCCCCGCGCAACAACGGCCTGCGCCGCTGGCATTTTCTGCACGTTACACCCGGTTTCGGTGCAGATGCCGCCCAGGTGCGCGGTCTTTCCCGGCATCTACCCGAGTCCTCCCATGTCCCTGACCCTGTCCGACATCGGGCGCATCGCCAATCTGGCGCGCCTGGAGCTGCCACCGGCCCAGGCCGAACGCATGCTGACCCAGCTCAATGGCTTTTTCGACATCGTCGAGCAGATGAAGGCGGTGGACACCACCGGCGTCGAGCCACTGGCCCACCCCACGGCCGTGATCGACCACGTCAGCCTGCGCCTGCGACCGGATGTGGCCAGCGAACCGAACAACCGCGAGGCCAACCAGCGCAGCGCGCCCGCCGTCGAGCGCGGCCTGTTCCTCGTGCCCAAGGTGATCGAATGAGCGCCG
>SBFU01000049.1 GCA_006227785.1 Burkholderiales bacterium | reverse complement strand
GCGGGCTTGAGCACCACCTGGTACTGGTAGTAGTGCTGCAGGCGGTTGGGGTTCTCGCCGTAGCGGCCGTCCTTGGGGCGACGGCTGGGCTGCACGTAGGCGGCCTTCCAGGGCTCGGGGCCCAGCGCGCGCAGGAAGGTGGCGGTGTGGCTGGTGCCGGCGCCCACCTCCATGTCGTAGGGCTGGAGCAGGGCACAGCCCTGCCGGTCCCAGTAGGACTGCAGGGTCAGGATGATTTGCTGGAAGGTCAACATGCGAAAAGGCCGGCGGCAGGCCGGCCCGGTGAAGAGGTTCGGATGGATCGAGCTGCACAGCCGGATGCAGCCCGGACCCCCGATTTTACGGGGCACCCGCTCGCCTGCCCCGACCGGTCAGCCGGCACGGCGGCGCGAACGCAGCCGGCCCGCCAGCACCACGGTCAACACCACACCCAGACAGAGCAGCCAGAGCGGCCACAACCCCCAGCGGGATGCCCAGCGCGCATACGGTGTCAAACCCTCGCGCCCCTGCACCTGCGCTTCCAGCCGGCCCCGGGTCAGGCGGGGCATCAGATGGCTGACCTGGCCCAGGTGGTCAATGGCCGCGGTGGCGCCGGTGTTGGTGGCCCTGAGCATGGGACGCCCCAGTTCCATGGCACGCAGACGCGAGATGTGCAGGTGCTGGTCGATCGCCACGGTGTCGCCAAACCAGCCTATGTTGCTCAGGTTGACCAGCACCGTCGGCGCCTGCTCTGCCACCCGGAATCCGGCCGCCAGCTCTTCCCCGAACAGGTCCTCGTAGCAGATGTTGGGCGCAATGCGCTGACCGGCAAAGGACCAGGGCGCCTGCGGCAGCGCACCCCGGTCGAAGTCCCCCAGCGGGATGTTCATCAGGTCGGTGAACCAGCGGAACAGGGGCGGAATGAACTCGCCAAAGGGCACCAGATGGTGCTTGTCGTAGCGGAAAAACGGCGCCACGCCAGGGTCGTTGGCGCGCGCCAGCGCCTCGGTCGCGGCCTGCCTGTCGATGCCCCAGGCCGAATTGGTGTAACCGCGCTCGAAACTGCCCAGCGGCAGACCGATGAGGGTTCCCAAGGCGGGATCCGGCCCGGGCTGCCGGGCCATGGCGTTGAGCAACGGCCCCCAGAACGGCTCACCCAGTTGCTGCGGCAGCAAGGGCAAGGCGGTCTCGGGCGCCACCACCAGCTGGGGCGCCAGGTCGCTGCTGCTGGCCACCGCCAGCGCCTCGGCCAGCTGCGCCGGATACCAGGCCAGTGCGTCGGCCACGCCGGTGCCGGGCTCGAACTTCTCGTCCTGCGGCACATTGCCCTGCAGCAGCCAGACGCGCAGCGTTCCGGTGTCCCGGGTATCGGCATGGGCGAGCACCAGAAGCCGGGGCGCGGCCAGCAGGCCGCCCAGCAGACCGCCCCACAACAGGCAGGCGGCCAGGGCGTGCAGGACGCGGTGCACCAACCCGCCACCAACGCGTCTGCGCGGCCTGGACCGACGGCGGTCAGGCACCTCGATCCAGCGCTGCAAGGCCCGGAAGGTCACGGTCAACAGCGTGGCCGCGCCATAGGCCAGCAGCGCTGCCATGAAGCCCATGCCGTACACCCCGATCCATGGCGCCCAGGCACCCAGCAGGTCAATCTGGGCATAACCGGCGGCGCCCCAGGGGAAACCGGTGAACCACCGCCCGCGCGCCAGCTCCGCGAGTGTCCACAGGGCGGCAAACAGCAACGCCTGCAGCCATCGCGCCCGGGGCGCCCAGGTCCACATCGCAAAGGCCGCGAACGCGTAGTACAGGGACAGCGCCGAGGCCAGCGCCAGCACCGCCAGCACCGCCAGCCAGGCTGGCAGCCCGCCGTAGACGTGCATGGAAATGAACAGCCACCAGAAGCTGCCCGCCAGCCAGGCCGTGGCAAACAGGCCGCCTCGCCAGGCCGCCTGCGTGCCCTTGTCGGACCACTGAAGGGCCAGCACCAGCAAGGTCAGGGTCAACCACTGCCACAGGCCCGAGGGCTGTCCCGTCCGGGTCCAGGGCAGGGACCAGTCCGCCCAGGGCCAGGCCAGCGAAGCCGCCTGCAGCAGTCCGGCCATCAGGCACAGCAAGGCCCAGATCCAGGCGCCTGCCCGGCCATGGCGGCCAGGCGCGCTTCCGCTCATCGGCGAAAAGGTCGAGGGCGAATGCAGCGAGCCGAACAGGCTGCGCACCGAAGGCTCCGACCTGCCCCTGGTCATCGGATCAGGGCTCGACCGGTCGCGGCATGACCTTGAACCACCTCACCGCACCGCCCTTGGTGTGCAGCACCACGAAATGCAGCGAATCGATGTCGTGCGTCTCGCCGCGTTTGGGCACATGCCCCATGTTGTGCGCGATCAGGCCGCCGATGGTGTCGAAGTCGTCCTCCGGCAAGGCCAGCCCGAACGACTCGTTGATGCGCTCGACCGGCGTGTCACCGCTGACCCGCCATGTGCTGTCGGCCAGGGCAAAGATGTCGCCCTCGTCCTCGGCCACATCGAACTCGTCTTCGATCTCGCCGACGATCTCCTCCAGCACGTCCTCGATGGTGATCAGGCCGGCCACCCGGCCGAATTCGTCGATCACGATCGCCAGGTGGTTGCGGTTGCCCCGGAACTCGCGCAGCAGGTCATTCAGGCCCTTGCTCTCGGGCACAAAGGTGGCCGGGCGCAACAGGGCCCGCAGGTTCAGCTCCGGTGCCCGCTGCAGCTTGAGCAGGTCTTTGGCCAGCAGAATGCCGATGATGTTCTCCCGCTCACCCTCGTACACCGGGAAGCGCGAGTGGGCCGTGTCGATGACGATGTGCAGCAGCTCTTCGTAGGGCGCATCGATGTTGAGCACATCCATGCGGGGCGCCGCCACCATCACATCGCCGGCCGTCATGTCGGCAATGCGGATCACGCCTTCGAGCATGACGCGCGATTCGGCATTGATGATCTCGTTGTCCTCGGCCTCGGCCAAGGTTTCGATCAGCTCATCCTTGGAATCCGGTCCGGGGTGGAGGAACTCGGCAAGTTTCTGGAGCAGACCGCGCTTGTCGGGTTGCCGCAGGCTGCGCTGCGGCCCGCTACTGGGGGGGGAATCGGCCACTGAAGGAGGGCGGTAGTTGGGTCAGGGGGCAAGGATAACCCAAGGGGTCCCTGCCACGCAAAGTCACCGCTGCGCCGTGACCGCGCAGTTCCTCAAAGGCGCATGCGACGCAGCACGTCCTGCGGCAGCGACTGCAGTCCCGAGAGCACCCGCCAGAAACGGCGCGCCTGTGCCTTGAGGTGGTAGTCGGTGAGGGCCAGCTGCCGGTCCACCAGTTCGCTGACGTGCGAATCGAAGTCGGCCGGCGGCAGACGCAGGTGCGCCTCGCTTTCAGGTCCGTCGCGTACGATGGTGGCACCGGCCTTGCGCGCGATGCGCAGCATGGCGGTGTTTTCGCTCAGCGCATGGATGAACAGCATCTGCACACCCTCGTTGCGGGCGTGCACGACCGCCCGCTCGAACAGCTGGCTGCCGTAGCCCCGCCCCCGCGCACCGCGAGCGACGGAGACGCCGAACTCGGCACAGCTGAGGCAGCGCGGGTCGGTTGAAAACGCCAGGTGAGCCATGGCGATCAACTCCAGACGGCGGTTGAAGATGCCCAGCAGCTCGTCGCGCTCGAAGTGGATGCGCTCGACATAGCGGCGGATCTGCTCGTCGGTGGCGGCATAACCGAAACGCAGGTAGCGGTCCTGGGGCGCCAGCGCCAGCAGATGGCGCGTGATGGCACGGGCATGCGAAGCCGACAGCGACCGGATGGGCACGGCGGGCTGTGGCTCGGCGCGGCCAGGTTCATTGGCGGGGGCGGCGGCGGGCGGCTGCTCCAGTTCCCGTGCGGGAGGGGGCGCCGAACCCAGCCATTCGGCTTCTCGGTTCATGCGCCGAATATAAGGGTTAACCCTAGTCCTGCAAGTACCGGTGGTCACTCCACGCGCATCCAGGTTCCTGGAGGGTGACAAATGTCCGCCATGCGGCATTCGGGCGACCGTTCACACCGGCAAGGCTGTGGTGCTCTTGACACGGTCCATCACGAAACTGGTCTTGCAGTCCTGCACGCTGGGGTGCTTGAGCAGGGTGTCCATCATGAAGCGCGAGTAGGCGGCCATGTCGGCCACCACCAGGCGCAACTGGTAGTCCATTTCCCCCGTCAGCGCCACACATTCGACCACCTCGTGCCAGCCCATCACGCTGGCCCGAAACTCATCCATCGGGTTGCGCTTGTTGCCCTCCGCGTGCTTCTCCAGCCGGACGTTGACATAGGCGGTCAGACCCAAGCCCACGGCCTCCGGTCGCACCAGGGCCACATAGCGGTCGATGATGCCCACTTCCTCCAGCCGCCGAACCCGACGCAGCACGGCACTGGACGACAGACCGACCTGCTCTGCAATCTGGTCGAAGGTGGCCCGGCCATTGGCCTGCAGTCTGCGCAGTATTTGCCGGTCGAGCTTGTCAAGTGCTTGCATCTCTCGCATTTTGCAGATTTGGTGCAAGTTGGACAAGCGGCACGCCCCAAAACGCAGCAATCGTGACATCCTGCGCCGATACAGTGACGCTTTCTCGCCCACCAACAGGAGACAGCCATGAATGCCGCACTGCCAGAGAACGCCGCCCAAATCGCAACCGATTGGCCAAACCCCATGGGGACCGACGGCTTCGAGTTCATCGAATACGCCGCCCCCGATCCGGCCGCCATGGGCGCACTGTTCCAGAACATGGGCTTCAAGGCCATCGCGAAACACCGCCACAAAAACGTGACGCTCTACCGCCAGGGCGAAATCAACTTCATCATCAACGCCGAGCCCGACAGCTTCGCGCAACGTTTCGCCCGCCTGCACGGCCCCAGCGTCTGTGCCATCGCCTTCCGGGTCCAGGATGCCAAGGCGGCCTATGAGCGCGCCATTTCCATGGGTGCCTGGGGCTATGCCAATGCGGCCGGCCCGGGCGAACTGAACATCCCGGCCATCAAGGGCATCGGCGACTCCATCATCTACTTCATCGACAAATGGCGTGGGAAGAACGGGGCGAAAGAGGGTGACATCGGCAACATCGGCTTCTACGACGTCGACTTCGAGCCCCTGCCCGGCGCCGAGCTTTACCCGGTCGGTCACGGCCTGACCTACATCGACCACCTCACGCACAACGTGCACCGGGGTCGCATGGCCGAATGGGCCGACTTCTACGAACGCATCTTCAACTTCCGCGAAATCCGCTACTTCGACCTCGAAGGCCAGCAGACCGGCATCAAGAGCAAGGCCATGACCAGCCCCTGCGGCAAGATCCGGATTCCGATCAACGAAGAAGGCAACGACAAGGCCGGTCAGATCCAGGAGTACCTGGACCGCTACCACGGCGAAGGCATCCAGCACATCGCGCT
>SBFU01000206.1 GCA_006227785.1 Burkholderiales bacterium | reverse complement strand
TCGGAGAACTTGGCCAGTTCGGCCGGGTCGGCATTGAGCTTTTGATCCATGGCCCGATTATCGCCAGCCCAGAAAAAAACCGCGCCGAAGCGCGGTTTCTTTCGAGTCGGAGAAAGACCGATCAGTTGGCGCGGGTGCCGACCACCTCGACTTCCACGCGGCGGTTCTTGGCACGACCTTCGCGGGTGCTGTTGTCAGCGACCGGCTGGGTCAGGCCCTTGCCCTCGGTGTAGATGCGGTTGGCTTCAATGCCCTTGCTCACCAGGTAGGCCTTGACGGCTTCGGCGCGACGCACCGACAGACGCTGGTTGTAGCCGGCAGGGCCGGTGGAGTCGGTGTGGCCGACGGCGATCACCACTTCCAGGTTGATGGCCTTGACCTTCTCAACCAGGTCATCCAGCTTGGCCTTGCCCTCGGGCTTCACCACGGCCTTGTCGAAGTCGAAGAAGGCGTCGGCGGCGTAGGTCACCTTGGCAGCGGCAGCGGCAGGCTTCGGTGCGGCGGCAGCGGGAGCGGCAGGAGCCGGAGCAGGTGCGGGTGCAGCAGCCGGAGCCGGAGCAGGAGCCGGAGCGGGCTTGGGCACGATGGCGCCGTCACAACCCTGGGCTGCAGTGGCAGGCGTCCAGCCGGCATTGCGCCAGCACAGCTCGTTGGTCCCGTTTTTCCAGACGGTGCCATCGGAAGCACGCCAGTTGTCGACGGTTTGGGCACCAGCGGCACCAGCGACGGCAACAGCAGCGAACAACATTGCCACTTTGTTCAACTTCTTCATGGTATTCCTCTTGGTTGGACGCAGATGAGATGCGTAGGAAATTAGAACGTTTCAGATGACCACCACCTGACCCGCTGCGATTTATTGTGCCACAAGGGCTCCATCGGACAGGACCGGGGCTGACACACATGTAACCAGACCACACACCCCGCCCGGTTCGTTGCTTTCGAGCAACAGACCGCCCGGTCAGGCCACTGAAACCCTCCGCATTAAAATGCAGGGTTGCCCTGAATTTCCTGCGTCAGAGCAGGCCCCACGTCACATGACCCAGTTCGCCAAAGAGACCCTTCCCATCAGTCTGGAAGAGGAGATGCGCCGCAGCTACCTCGACTACGCCATGAGCGTGATCGTGGGGCGCGCGCTTCCGGATGCCAGGGATGGTCTCAAACCCGTGCATCGCCGCGTGCTGTATGCGATGCACGAGCTGAACAACGACTGGAACCGGCCCTACAAGAAGTCGGCCCGCATCGTCGGTGACGTGATCGGTAAGTACCACCCGCACGGCGACAGCGCGGTTTACGACACCATCGTGCGCATGGCGCAGGACTTCTCGCTGCGCCACATGCTGGTCGATGGCCAGGGCAACTTCGGCTCGGTCGACGGCGACAACGCCGCGGCCATGCGGTACACCGAAATCCGCATGTCCAAGATCGCGCACGAGATGCTCGCGGACATCGACAAGGAGACGGTGGATTTCGGCCCCAACTACGACGGCTCCGAAAAAGAGCCGCTGGTGCTGCCCACCCGCCTGCCCAACCTGCTGGTCAACGGCTCGGGCGGTATCGCGGTGGGCATGGCCACCAACATCCCGCCTCACAACCTCAACGAGGTGGTGGACGCCTGTCTGCATTCACTCAAGAACCCGGATTGCTCGATCGACGAGCTGATGGAGATCATTCCGGCGCCTGACTTCCCCACGGGCGGCATCATCTACGGCATCAACGGCGTCAAGGATGGCTACCGCACCGGCCGCGGCCGCGTGGTGATGAGGGCCAAATGCCACTTCGAGGACATCGACAAAGGCCAGCGACAGGCCATCATCGTTGACGAGATCCCCTATCAGGTCAACAAGAAGACGCTGCAGGAGCGCATTGCAGAGCTGGTCCACGAAAAGAAACTCGAAGGCATCAGCCACATCCAGGACGAATCGGACAAGTCCGGCATGCGGCTGGTGATCGAGCTCAAGCGCGGCGAAGTGCCCGAGGTGGTGCTCAACAACCTGTACAAGCAGACCCAGCTGCAGGACACCTTTGGCATCAACATGGTGGCGCTGATTGATGGTCAGCCGCGTCTGTGCAACCTCAAGGACCTGATCACGGTCTTCCTGGAACACCGCCGTGAGGTGGTGACCCGCCGCACCGTCTACGAACTGCGCAAGGCCCGCGAACGCGGCCACGTGCTCGAAGGCCTGGCGGTGGCGCTGGCCAACATCGACGAGTTCATCAAGATCATCCGCGAGAGCCCCACGCCACCGGTGGCCAAGGCCGAGCTGATGACCCGCAGCTGGGACAGCGCCTTGGTGCGCGAGATGCTCACCCGTGCCAAGGCCGACGGCGGCACGGTCAATGCCGACGATTACCGGCCGGAGGGACTGGAACGCGAGTACGGCATGCAGGCCGACGGCCTGTACCGCCTGAGCGAAACGCAGGCCCAGGAAATCCTGCAGATGCGCCTGCAGCGCCTGACCGGTCTGGAGCAGGACAAGATCGTCGCCGAGTACAAGGACGTGATGGCGCAGATCGACGATCTGCTGGACATCCTGGCCAAGCCTGAGCGGGTCTCGACCATCATCAGCGAAGAACTGGTGGCCGTGAAGACGGAGTTCGGACAGACCAAGCTGGGGGCCCGTCGCAGCGAGATCGAGCACAGCGCCCAAGACCTGTCGACCGAAGACCTGATCACCCCCACCGACATGGTGGTCACGCTGTCCCACAGCGGGTACATCAAGAGCCAGCCCCTGAGCGAATACCGCGCCCAGAAACGGGGTGGTCGAGGCAAACAGGCCACCGCCACCAAGGAAGACGACTGGATCGACCAGCTCTTCATCGCCAACACGCACGACTACATCCTGTGTTTCTCCAACCGTGGGCGTCTGTACTGGCTCAAGGTCTGGGAAGTGCCCGCAGGCTCGCGCGGCTCGCGCGGCCGCCCGATCGTCAACATGTTCCCGCTGCAGGAAGGCGAGAAGATCAACGTGGTGCTGCCACTGACGGGCGAGTTCCGCAGTTTCCCCGAGGACCACTATGTCTTCATGGCGACGGCCGGCGGTACCGTCAAAAAGACGGCCCTCACCGAGTTCAGCAACCCGCGCAAGGCGGGCATCATTGCGGTCGACCTGGACGAAGGCGACTACCTGATCGGTGCCGCGCTGACCGACGGCCAGCATGACGTGATGCTGTTCAGCGATGGCGGCAAGGCGGTGCGCTTTGACGAAAACGATGTGCGCCCCATGGGCCGCAATGCCCGCGGCGTGCGCGGCATGATGCTGGAGGACGGCCAGAGCGTGATCGCCATGCTGGTGGCCGAGGACGAGGAGCAGAGTGTGCTGACCGCCACCATCAACGGTTATGGCAAGCGCACCCCCATCGGCGAGTACACCCGTCACGGTCGAGGCACCAAGGGCATGATCGCCATCCAGCAAAGCGAACGCAACGGCAAGGTGGTGGCCGCCACCCTGGTCCACGCAGACGACGAGATCATGCTGATCACGGACACCGGTGTGCTGGTGCGCACCCGGGTGAGCGAAATCCGCGAGATGGGCCGTGCCACACAGGGTGTGACGCTGATCGCGCTGGACGACGGTGCCGAACTGTCCGGACTGCAACGCATCGTCGAAAACGACGCCAACATGCCCGAGACGCCCGATGACGACGCCTCGGGTGAGGCGGCATGACGATCCGTCCCTACAACTTCTCGGCCGGGCCGGCCGCCATGCCTGAGGAGGTGTTGCAGCAGGCCGCCGCCGAAATGCTGGACTGGCACGGCAGCGGCATGGGCGTGATGGAGATGAGCCACCGCGGCAAGGAGTTCATGTCCATCGCCAGCCAGGCCGAGTCGGATCTGCGGGAGCTGCTGGCGGTGCCGGCGAACTTCCGCATCCTGTTCATGCAAGGGGGCGGGTTGGCCGAGAACGCCATCGTGCCGCTGAACCTCTCGCGCGGCGCTGCAGTGGATGTCGTGGTCACCGGGAGCTGGAGCCATAAGTCGGCCAGCGAGGCGCGCAGGTACGCTCAGGTCAATGTGGCCGCCAGCAACGAGGCTGACCGGCACACCACCCTGCCCGCTCCGGCCGGCTGGCGACTCACGCCCGGTGCCAGCTATGTGCACATCTGCAGCAACGAAACCATCCACGGTATCGAGTTTCACGAGTTGCCCGACCTCAAGGCCCTGGGCAGCGACGCACCGCTGGTGATCGATTTTTCCTCCCATGTGGCTTCGCGCCCGGTCGACTGGAGCCGCGTCGGCCTGGCCTTCGGCGGGGCGCAAAAAAACCTGGGACCCGCCGGCGTGACGCTGGTGGTGGTGCGCGAGGACCTGATCGGTCATGCCCTGCCCGTGTGCCCCAGTGCCTTCGACTACCGCCTGGTGGCCGACAACGCGTCCATGTACAACACGCCGCCGACCTACGGCATCTACGTGGCCGGCCTGACCTTCCAGTGGCTCAAGCGGCAGATGGAAGGCACGCTCACCGGTATTGCGGCCATGGAGGCGCGCAACGTCGCGAAAGCGAAGCTGCTGTATGACTTCATTGATGGTTCCGGCTTCTACGTCAACAAGGTGGCCAGGGACTGCCGTTCCCGCATGAACGTCCCCTTCTTCCTGCGCGACGAGTCGCGCAACGAGGCCTTTCTTGCCGGCGCCAAAGAGCGCGGCCTGTTGCAGCTCAAGGGGCACAAGTCGGTCGGCGGCATGAGGGCCAGCCTCTACAACGCCATGCCCATGGCCGGTGTCCAGGCACTGGTCGACTACATGCGCGATTTCGAGAGCACCCAGTCATGAGCGAACCCAAGCAGCCCGTCCAGTCCGAGGCCCTGGGTGCCTTGCGCGTCCAGATCGACAGCATCGACCAGCAGTTGCTGTCCTTGCTGAACCAGCGTGCCCGCGTTGCCGAACAGGTCGGAGAAATCAAGCGTGCCGAGGGCTCGCCCTTCTTCCGTCCGGACCGGGTGGCGCAGGTGATCGAGAAGATCCAGGCGGCCAACGAGGGGCCGCTGCTCAACCAGCACGTGGCCGCGATCTGGCGCGAAATCATGTCGGCTTGCCTGGCGCTGGAAGCGCCGCAGCGTGTGGCGGTGCTGGGTCCGCAAGGCACTTTCTGCGAGCAGGCCGCGATCGAGTTCTTTGGCAGCGCGGCCAACATGATCTACTGCGCCAACTTTGACGAGGTGTTTCATGCCACCGCGGCCGGCACGGCCCAGTACGGTGTGGTCGGCATGGAGAACTCGACCGAAGGGGTGGTTGCGCGCTCCCTCGACCTGTTCCTGCGCTCGCCGGTGCATGTGGTGGGCGAGGTCAGCCTGCTGGTGCGCCACAACCTGCTGCGCCAGGTCAACGACCTGGAGGGCATCGACGTGGTGATGGCGCACCCCCAGGCGCTGGCGCAGTGCCAGAACTGGCTCACGCAGCATCTGCCGAA
>SBFU01000136.1 GCA_006227785.1 Burkholderiales bacterium | reverse complement strand
CCCCCCGCCAGCCGGACCCTCAGCGGCACAGGTAGTCGGGGTCCTTGTCGCTGCGGCTGAACGGGTCGATCAGCGCATCGGTGTACTGCCCCATGAGCAGGCGATTGCGCGGCAAGAAGTGTTGCCGGAAAAACCGGCTGAAGTCGGCCAGGCGGCTGCCCTTGGGAGTCAGGCGAACACAGCCACCATCGATGGTGATGGTGCCCGAGGCCGACTGCTCGGTCAGGCGGATCTCGACCAAGCGGTGCTCGCGCATGTACTCGGTGGTGAAGATCTCGTCGAAGCGTGCAAGCTGGATACCACCACCCCGCTGCTGAAGCTTCTCGAGGATGTAAAAGGACAGGGACCGGTCAATCACGGTGGGAACACTGATGGCCAGGATGTACCCTGTCAGCACACACATGGCCAGGTGCTGCAGGCGTTCAAAACCGCTGAGCCGGCCCAGCAACGGCGTGAACTGCACCAGTACGGCATGGACGAGCACAGCCAACGCAGCGCAGCCCATGGCCGAGTAGAAGACGACATCCACCTGAAGGACGTTCACATACAAAAGCCACAGGCCACAGGCCAGCAGCGTGTAGACGGCCAGCCCCCAGATCGATTGCAGGATTTTCATGATGCCTTGGTGTTGACTTCAGCTGGCCGCCGGCTTGGACAGAACGCACACGATGCTCTTGCCCAGCTGGTAACCGGCAAGGGGATCGATCCAGCGCGACAGCCGGACCATGACCGAGTCCCAGAGACGGATCTGCGAGGCCTTGGGCGAATCGGAACGCAGCACGAGCTTGTTGCCGAGACTGGCGAGCATGCCCACGCTGTCAAGGTAGCGCATGCGACAGACCGTCAGGCCAGCAGGCACGATCGCCTTCAGCATGGCGGCGTTGTAGCGCCTGAAGTGCCCGATCTTGCGATCGAAGTCGGTGTAGAGCCACTGGTGTGCCGGTGCCACCACCACCACATGCCCACCCGGTCGCAGCAGAGCCGCCACCCGATCGAGTTCGCCACGGTCGTCCTCAATGTGTTCGAGCACATCGATGTAGAGCACGGTGTCGAAGAGTTCAGCGCTGTCGAGCGTTTCGGAGGTGCCACAACGGATTTCGTATCCGGCCGGAAACGGCATTGTGCGGGTTCGCTGCCGGACCACGTCGCACATCGCCGGGTCGGGCTCCAGTCCGAGCCAGCGCCGCACAGGGTGTCCCGCCAATGTCCGCGCCGTCGCGCCCAGCCCGGCTCCCAGCTCCAGCACATCCTGCCCGATGTACGGCGCGATCTGGGCGCTCCAATAGGCCTTCCAGTTGACGGCCGTCTCGAAGCTCTCCAGTTCATCGCCACTGTAGGAAAACAGCTCACTCGTGTCGTTCATGGTTTTCATGTCCTGCCAGCTCGGCCAGACCTCAGGATCCCACCGATGGGTTGCGCTCGCCATCTGGCGCAAAGACCAAAAATCGCCCGCCCAGGTAGCCCAGGACCACCTGGAGTGCCACCGCCAGACCGAAGCCGGCCATGTAAGGCAAGTGCAGCATGTCGGTCCAGACAAACAGCACCGACCCGTGCAGCAGTGCAATGGCCGCGTACAGCATCAGAAACCGCCTGGCCTGCGGCCACATCGCCCCGTCCTGACGGCGAAACACGAAGTGGCGGTTGCCAAAAAAAGAAACCGCAATGCCCACCAGCGAGGCCGCCGCGCTGGACAAGCCGGCAGAGGGGACCCGCAGCCATTCAAGGCAGGTCCACAGCACCAGGAAGTGCACCAGCGTGGCCAACGCACCGTTGAGCAGGTACCGCAGGCCCTCCGCTCCGCGGCTGCTCACGGCAGACCACCCCGCAACGACATCATGCCGGCTTTGACTGCAACCGGACCGGCAACACCTCGGCGACCAGCGCCTGGTAGGAGCCCGTCAACGAGACATTGCTGCCCCTGAGAACGCCGGTGATCATGAGCGTCATCAGTGACATCAGGGCCAGTCCCGCCGTCTGCAGGAAGATCAGGACCAGGATGCCGGCCGCCAGCGAGAACCACCCTGGCGTGGCGTAGCCAATCAGCTTGAGCAGCACCACCAGCAGGCCACCGACCACGGCCAGGCCCGCTGCCAGGCTGCAGGCGATACCGGCACGCACCAGCACGTCCTCGGCGAACACCATCAGACCCTTGAACCCATGAAGGACCAGTCCGACGAAATTCATTTTGGAGCGGCCCGCATAGCGCGGTCCCCGGTCCAGCGGACACCGGCGGGTGCGAAGGCGCGAGGCCAGCACGGCGCCGGCGACATGGATCGGCAACTCCTGCATGGCGACCAGCCGCTGCACGGCATGGGGTTTGAGCGCCATGAAATTGCCGAAGCTGATCGGCCGGCCAGTCATGGCCTTGAAGAACCGCTTGTAGACGGCATAAAAGGCCTTGAAGCGCCAGGTCTCCACCCGGCTCTTGCGGTGTGCCACGGCCACATCCACGGCCGGGTCCTCCAAGGCTTGCACCAGGTCGGCGACGGTCTGAGGCAGGTCCTCGCCATCCGAGTCCATCACAACCACCGCCGATGCACCGGTCAGCTGTTCGGCCACATAGGACAGCCCCGTGGCAATCGCTTTCTGGTGACCCACATTGCGGCGCAGCCGAAGCACAACGCCCTGCACCCCCGCCCTGGCCAGCACATCGGGCTGCAATGGCTGTTGAACCGACCCGTCGTCCACGGCCACCACAAACAGGGACTCACCGTAGAGGCGCCCGAGCTCCAGGAACAGACGTCCGCTGGCCTCCACATCCTCAAAGACGGGTGTGACCACCACCAGAGGGGCGTTCTTGAAGACCCGTTCGTTCATGAAGCCAGCACCTTGCGAAAGTGGGCCACGGTGCGCTCCAACCCCTGCTCCAGCGGCACGCGAGGCTCCCAATCGAGCAACTGGCGCGCCAGCGTGATATCCGGCTGGCGCTGGCGCGGGTCATCCTGCGGCAGGGGGCGCATCACCAGGCGGGAGCGCCCGCCGACCAGGGCCAGCACCCGTTCGGCCAGCTCCCGGATGGTGAACTCACCGGGGTTGCCGAGATTGACGGGACCGGTCACGCCCGGATCCAGATCCATGAATCGCACGAAGGCTTCGATCAGGTCATCCACATAGCAGAAGCTGCGCGTCTGCGACCCGTCACCGAAAAGGGTGATGTCCTCGCCGCGCAGCGCCTGCACAATGAAGTTGCTCACCACACGGCCATCGTTGGGGTGCATGCGCGGCCCGTAGGTGTTGAAGATGCGGGCCACCCGGATATCTACCTTGTGCTGGCGGTGATAGTCGAAAAACAGCGTCTCGGCGCAGCGTTTGCCCTCGTCGTAACACGAGCGGATACCGACCGGGTTGACCCGGCCCCAATACGACTCATCCTGGGGATGCACCTCGGGGTCGCCGTACACCTCGCTTGTCGATGCCTGGAAGATGCGGGCCTTGGTGCGCTTGGCCAGTCCCAGCACATTGATGGCACCATGCACACTGGTCTTGGTGGTCTGCACCGGATCACGCTGGTAGTGGATCGGTGATGCCGGGCAGGCCAGGTTGTAGATTTCGTCGACCTCCACGTACAGCGGAAAAGTGACGTCATGGCGCATCAGCTCGAAGTGCGGATTCGCCAGCAGGTGCACCACGTTGTCCTTGGTGCCACTGTAGAAATTGTCGACACACAGCACGTCGTGACCATCGGCAAGCAAGCGCTCGCACAGGTGCGAGCCCAGAAAACCGGCTCCACCGGTGACCATGATGCGTTTGCGGTTCCTGACGCGCATGAGGGGCTCCCTCCCCAAATGAATGGACCGTCGGCGGCCGAGCGGACCCGACCCCAACGGCCGGTTCTGGCCGTGAATTGCCCCAAGAGCGCATTGTTGATGACGCCGTTGGGCAGCGCTCAGGATTATGTGGGCTTTTTGACACGCCCAAGGGGGAGTGTTGCCCCGCACACACAGGCGCTTACAGCCGGCACGAAGAGCCAACGATAAAATCCTGGGTGTGGTGTGCAGTCAGGGGAAACACCACACGGTTGCAGGCCATCCGGTCCTGCCCTCCCTGAACCGAGCGCAATGCTGCCCAACGCTGTTTCAACACCCGTTCCCGCGACCCGCCTGTCTGCGCTCTGGACACGCCATGCCATCTGGCTGGCACTTCTGCTGTCTTCGCTGTTGGCCTGGCACAGCATGCGGCATGTGGCCGAGGACAGCATCAAGGCCGATGCCCGGCAAAATCTGTCCATTGCCTTCAATGTGGCCCACCATGGTGAGTTCTCCCTGAAGTGGAGGTCCGATGAGGCCAGGCTGTCCAATTTCCGCGAACCCTTGCCCATCTGGGTGGTGGCCGCCTACTTGAAGTCGTTTGCCCTGCCCGCGCCGGCCGACGAGGTGTACAAAGGCGCGAACGCCAAACACATCAAGCAGCACAACGCAGGCTGGGTGTTCCTTGGCGTTCTGGGTTGCTGGCTGCTGATCCATGCGCTCACCGGAAGCCACGTCGGGGCCCTGCTGGGCAGCCTGCTCATCTATGGTGTTGTGCTGGATCAGCCCTATCTGGTCAACACCCTGTACACGGAATTGGCGGCATCCGCCCTCCTGATCTGGTGCACCTGGCTGCTGGTCAGGGCGTTCGATACGCAGCGACGGCGCTACTGGGTGCTCGCCGGCGTGCTGTTCGGCCTGTTGGCGCTGACCAAGGCCATCTTCCTGTACGCGGCCATCGGCAGCCTTCCCTTCATCGCGCTGGCCCAGGCCTTGCGGCACAAGGACCGGCGCGGTTGGGTGGGGCAGGCCATGCGCGCATCCCTGCTGGTCGCCGTGGGGCTGGCCATCACCGTGGGCCCATGGATGGCCCGCAACTGGGTGCACTTCGGCAGCGTCCAGATCACCGAAGGGCGTGGTGGCTGGGTGCTCTACAAGCGGCACCTGCTCAACAACATGACGCCCGAAGAGTACAAGGGCGGGTTCTACTATTACGGCCCCGGTATCTTCCGCGACCTCGTGGAAGGCAGCTCCTGGGCCTTGTCTGCCGACGATGCCACCAAGGTCGGCGGCAAGGTCAGCCGACTGCACATCGGGGGGTCGGAGTTCCAGAAATCCGACATGGACGCCCAAGGCAAAGGGCAGCCGGACCAGGCCGTCAGCTACTACCGGAAGTCTTCGGCCAAGGCGCGTCAACTGTACGATCACTACAAACGACTCGGACACCCCCACCCGACGCAGCAGGCCGATCACGACATGCAGGCCATCGGCCAGGCGGGCATCCGGCAGGGGCTGGGCGCGCACATGAAGGTGAGCGCCTTGCTGGCCTGGCGCGGCTTCTGGAGTTTTCCGCCGCGCACTTTCCTCCCCTTCGGCCTGGATGTCGCCATGTCCCGGACCGTGCTTGAATGGCTCAATCTGGCGTCCGGGCTGGCCTTGTACGGCATT
>SBFU01000170.1 GCA_006227785.1 Burkholderiales bacterium | reverse complement strand
GGGCCACAGAACGTGATGGCCTTTGTGGCTGAAACCGTGGGCGGTGCCACGGCAGGCGTGCTCGCGCCCGTGCCTGGCTATTTCCGGGGCATACGTGAACTGTGCGATCGCCATGGCATCCTGCTCATCCTGGACGAGGTCATGTGTGGCATGGGGCGCACCGGCACGCTGCATGCCTGTGAACAGGATGGTGTGGCGCCCGACCTCCTGACCATAGCCAAGGGGCTCGGGGGTGGCTACCAGCCGATCGGCGCCGTGCTGGCCCAGGCTCGCCTGGTCGAGGCCATGCGCAAGGGCAGCGGGTTGTTCCAGCATGGACACACCTACCTGGGGCATGCGGTGGCCTGTGCCGCCGCACTGGCGGTGCAACAGGTGATCCGTCGTGACGGTCTGCTTGATCGGGTTCAGGCGGCAGGTTCGCTGCTGCAGCATGAACTGCGGCAGCGCTTCGCCGATCACCCCCACGTTGGCGACATCCGTGGACGCGGCTTGTTCTGGGGGCTGGAATTTGTCCGCGACCGCGGCAGCAAGGCCTGGTTCGACCCCTCGCTTCGACTGCATGCACGCCTGAAGGCGGCGGCCATGGCCGAGGGACTGATGATCTACCCGATGGGCGGCACGGTTGACGGCCGTTGTGGCGATCATGTGCTGCTGGCACCGCCCTTCATTGCCACCGACGCCGAATTGCAGGCCATCACGGAGCGACTCGCCAACGCCTTGGACAGCGTGCTCTCGGATATGACGCTGACACCAACCTGACATCATAAGAAATTTGCATGGTTTCACAGGGAAAATCCGGGGGTGTACGGACCTTCCTGACGCCAAGCTTGCATTACGATTCCCCCGTCCCGTGCATCGGCCCCAAAAGGGCCGCACGAACATCATCAACCACGCAGATCCCTGCAGGAGACCCCCCATGAAGAAGATCACCGCTTGCCTGAGCGCCATTGGCGCTGCCGTTGCCCTGATGGCGCCTGCCGCGCCTGCGCTGGCCCAGCAGAAGTTCATGACCATCGGCACCGGTGGCGTGACGGGTGTGTACTACGCCGCCGGAGGCGCCATCTGCCGTCTGGTCAACAAGGATCGCGCCAAGCACGGCTACCGCTGCACGGTCGAATCGACCGGTGGTTCCGTGGCCAACATCAACACCATTCGCGCCGGTGACCTCGACTTCGGTGTCGCTCAGTCCGACTGGAATCACCATGGCCACAAGGGCACCAGCAGCTTCCAGCAGGCTGGCGCCTTCACCGACCTGCGTTCGGTGTTCTCGCTGCACCCCGAGCCGTTCACGGTGCTTGCCCGTGCCGACGCCAACGTCAAGAATTTCACCGACCTCAAGGGCAAGCGTGTGAACGTGGGCAACCCCGGCTCCGGTACCCGCGCTTCCATGGATCAACTGCTGGCCGCCATGAACTGGAAACTGTCCGATTTCGGACTGGCCGCCGAACTCAAGGCAGACGAGCACGGTGCCGCCCTGTGCGACAACAAGATCGACGCGTTCTTCTATGGCGTGGGTCACCCCAGCGCGAACATCCAGGACCCGGTGACCACTTGTGGCGCCAAACTGGTCAACATCACCGGTCCGGCGGTCGACAAACTGGTCGCTGACAACCCCTTCTACGCCAAGGCCACCATCCCGGCCGGCCTGTACAAAGGCAACGACCAGGCCACCCAGACCTACGGTGTGCTGGCCACCTTCGTGACCTCGGCCAAGGCGCCAGAGGACCAGGTCTATACCCTGGTCAAGGCCGTGTTCGACAACTTCGACGAATTCAAGAAGCTGCACCCCGCGCTGGCCAACCTGAACCCCGAGAACATGGTCAAGGACGGCCTGTCGGCTCCGCTGCACCCCGGTGCCGCCAAGTTCTACCGCGAAAAGGGCTGGCTGAAGTGATGACCTGACCGGACCGTTCCGCGTCATTTCGCGCCCCATGCCGGCTCGTCTGGCATGGGGCGTTTCGTTACCCTGTCGTCTTTCAGACCTCCCGCACGGGAAGGAGTGAGCCCATGAACTCTCCCCAAGCCAACGCCCAGGACATCGACGTCAACAAGCTGGTTGAGGACAACGACACCGGTGGCCGCAAGCCCGGGCCTGCGGTGGCCCGACTGCTGCTGGTGGTCGCCGTGGCCTGGTCGCTGTTCCAGCTCTGGATCGCCTCACCGCTGCCATTCGCGCTGGGTGTGTTCGTCCTCAACGACACCGAAAGCCGCGCCATCCACCTGGCCTTTGCGGTCTTCCTCGCCTACATGGCCTATCCGGCGTCCAAGCGCTCACCGAGCAGCCACATTCCGTTGCAGGACTGGGTACTGGCCGTGGTTGGCGCCTTCTGCGCCGGCTACCTGTTCTGGTTCTACCGCGACCTGGCGACGCGTCCGGGCATGCCGACCACCCTGGACGTCTACGCGGCAGGCGTGGGCGTCCTGCTCCTGCTCGAGGCCACCCGCCGTGTGCTGGGCTTGCCCATGGTCATCGTGGCTGCCGTGTTCCTGATCTACACCTTTGTCGGTCCCTACATGCCCGACATGCTGGCGCACCGCGGTGCCTCAGTGGACCGTGCGGCGTCGCATTTCTGGCTCACCACCGAGGGTGTGTTCGGCGTGGCCCTGGGCGTCTCCAGCGGCTTCATTTTTCTGTTTGTGCTGTTCGGCTCGCTGCTGGACAAGGCCGGTGCCGGCAACTACTTCATCAAGAGTGCCTTTGCCCTGCTGGGGCACATGCGCGGCGGACCGGCCAAGGCGGCCGTGGTCTCCTCTGCAGCCACCGGCATCATCTCCGGTTCCTCGATTGCCAATGTCGTCACCACTGGCACGTTCACCATCCCGCTCATGAAACGGGTCGGCTACCGAGGTGACCAGGCCGGGGCGGTCGAAGTTTCCTCTTCGGTCAACGGCCAGATCATGCCGCCGGTGATGGGTGCCGCAGCCTTCCTGATGGTCGAGTACGTGGGCATTCCCTACGTGCAGGTCATGAAGCACGCCTTCCTGCCGGCCATCATCTCCTACATCGCCTTGTTCTACATCGTGCACCTGGAGGCGCTCAAGGCCGGCATGCAGGGCCTGCCCCGGCGCAACCCGTCCACCGGCACCCAACGCCTGCTGTCCTTCCTGCTCACGGTCAGCGGCTTCATCGTGCTGGCCGGCATCACCTACTACGTCATCGGCCTGATCAAGTCCCTGCTCGGTGAGGCGGCGGTCCCGGTGATTGGGGTGGGGCTGCTGGTGGCCTATGTGGCGCTGCTGTGGATCGGATCCCGTCAGCCCGACCTGCCCATCGATGATCCCAATTCCCCGGTGTTCGAGCTCCCCGAGACCGGTCCCACCGTCAAGTCCGGCATGCATTACCTGCTTGCCGTCGTGGTGCTGGTCTGGTGCCTGATGGTCGAACAGCTCTCGCCAGCGCTCTCGGCCTTCTGGGCCACCATGTTCATGATGTTCGTCATGGTGACGCAGAAGCCTGTGCTGGGTCTGCTTCGCGGCGACCGTCGCATGGCGGAGCATTTCAGGGCCGGGCTGAACGACCTGGTGGATGGCCTGGCGACGGGCGCACGCAACATGATCGGCATCGGGGTGGCCACGGCCGCGGCCGGGATCATCGTCGGCACCGTGTCGCTGACCGGTGTCGGGCTGGTGATGACCGAGCTGGTGGAGATCCTCTCCGGCGGAAACCTCATGCTCATGCTGGTTCTGGTGGCCCTGATCAGTCTCATCCTGGGCATGGGCCTGCCCACGACGGCCAACTACATCGTGGTGTCGACCCTGATGGCGCCGGTGGTGGTCGAGCTCGGTGCCCAGAGCGGCCTGATCGTGCCACTCATCGCGGTCCACCTGTTCGTGTTCTATTTCGGCCTGATGGCCGACGTCACCCCTCCGGTGGGGCTGGCCTCGTTCGCTGCAGCCGCCATCGCGCGACACGATCCGATCAAGACCGGCCTGACCGCTTTCTACTACAGCATGCGCACGGCCATCCTGCCGTTCCTGTTCATCTTCAACACCCAGTTGCTGCTGATCGGCCTGACCGGACCCTTGCACCTGATCATGACGATCGGGTCCGCGCTGGTGGCCATGCTGGTGTTCGCTGCCGCCACCCAGGGCTTTTTCCTGACCCGAACCCGCTGGTACGAAACCATCGCCATGCTGCTGGTCTGCTTCACCCTGTTCCGTCCCGGCTTCTGGATGGACATGCTGCATCCGCCGTTCGACGAGATCAAGGGCGAGGCGATGGCCCAGGCCATTGAGCAGGCACCCGCCAACACCGGCAAGCGGGTCTGGGTCGAAGGCATGAACCTGGAAGGGCGGGATGTGCGCAAAGGCGTGCTGCTGCCACTGGGGCCCGAGGGCGATGTCAAGACCCGGCTTGCCCACTCAGGTCTGACCGTGATGAACGATGGCGATGCCCTGATGGTGGTGGCGACCAAGTTCGGCAGCACGGCCGAAAAGCTGGGCATCGAGCAGAGCTTCCGCATCACGGCTCTGGAAGTGCCGGCCGAGCGTCCGGCCAAGGAATGGTTCTATGTGCCGGCCCTGATGCTGCTGGCGCTGGTGATCCTGCTGCAACGCCGCCGTATCCGTCGTGAGCAGACAACATCCGGGGCCGTGGCATGACCGCCAGGCGCATCGCCTTGATCCACGCGCTGGCGCACTCGGTCGAACCCATCAACGACGAACTGGCGCGCAGCTGGCCCGATGCCGTCCGCATGAACCTGCTGGACGACAGCCTGTCGGCCGATCTGGCGCAACAGGGCCGAGGGCTGGACGAGGCCATGCACCAGCGCTTTGAGACGCTGGCGGCCTACGCCGAGTCCACTGGCGCCCAGGGCATCCTGTTCACCTGTTCGGCCTTCGGGCCCTGCATCGAGGCAGTGGCCGCACGGCGTCCCCACATGCCGGTGCTCAAGCCCAACGAGGCCATGGTGGCCGACGTGGCGGCGGTCGAAGGTCTGGTTGGCCTGATTGCCTCATTCGGTCCGACCCTGGTGTCCATGCCAGCGGAATTTCCGGCCCATGTGCAGCTGCGCACAGCGTTGGTCGAAGAGGCCATGAAGGCCCTCAACCAGGCCGATCCGCACCGCCACGACGCACTTGTGACCGATGCCGCCCGCCGCCTGGCAGCCGAAGGCTGCCGGGGTATTGCACTGGCGCAGTTCAGCATGGCGCGTGCTGCGCCTGCGGTGGCTGATGCCACCGGCTTGCCGGTGTTCACCACACCGGGCAGCGCGGTTGCCAGCCTGCGTCGTCGCCTGGCAGCCTGAGGTCCGGGTCGCCTGCGGATACAATAGAAGGTTGCCGTCAATCGGTGCCACGGACGCGGTGGTTCGATCCGAACCCAGCCTGCGCAAGCGGTCCGGGCAACCGGCGCGCGGGTGGCGAAATTGGTAGACGCACCAGGTTTAGGTCCTGACGCCAGCAATGGTGTGGGGGTTCGAGTCCCC
>SBFU01000427.1 GCA_006227785.1 Burkholderiales bacterium | reverse complement strand
GAGAACAGCCCCGTGAAGCCGGCCAGCAGCATCAGCCCCAGGCCGACCACGCCGTAGATCAGGATGAAGGTCAGCTGCGCCAGACCGTAGTCGCCGAGCCACCACGGGGCGGTGAACAGCGCGGCCATCAGCGCGCTGTACCAGAAGCGGTGGCCGCCGTGGCGGGCCAGGCGCAGGTCCTGGTCGTAGGAGGTCTTGAAGATGAAGCGCATCGCCCGGCCTTCAGACCTTCTTGCGCAGGTTCTCGCCGAACAGGCCGTTCGGCTTGAGCATCAGCATCAGCAGCACGACGACGTAGGCGGCGATGTCCTTGAACCCCTCGGGCAGGTAGAAGCCGGAAAATGCCTCCACGATGCCGATGATCAGTCCGCCGACGATGGCGCCGGGCAGGCTGCCGAAACCGCCCACGACGGCGGCGGGAAAGGCCTTCAGGGCGATGAAGCCCATGTTGGCGTGCACGAAGGTGATGGGCGCCAGCAGCAGGCCGGCAATCGCCGCCAGGCCGGCGGCCAGACCCCAGACCAGCCCATTGAAGCGCTTGACCGGGATGCCCATGTAGTAGGCAGCCAGCTGGTTCTGCGACGAGGCCTGCATGGCGATGCCCAGCTTGCTGAAGCGGAACATCGCGTACAGCGCGCCACACAGCAGGGCCGTGGCACCAATGACCACCACCTGTTCGGCCGACACCACGAGCCCGCCCAGGCGCAGCACCTCGTTGGCATAGGGCACGGGGAGGGTGTGGGTGTCGGTGCCGATGTCCGGAATCATGGTGATCAGGCCGCGCAGCACATAGCCCACGCCGATGGTCAGCATCACCACCGAGAACGCCGGCTGACCCAGAATGGGCCGGATCACCAGCCGCTCAAGCACCATGCCAAAAACGCCCATGCCGATGATGGCGGCGGGCACGCCAATCCAGAACGGGAACCCGAGGAAGGTCATGGTGGCCAGACCACCGAAGGCCCCCACCATCATCATGTCACCCTGGGCGAAGCTGACGGTTTCGGTGGCCTTGTAGATCAGCACGAAGCTCAGCGCGATCAGGCCGTAAATGCACCCCAGCGCGGCGCCATCGATGAGCAGCTGCAGCAATTGCACACGGATCTCCTGTTTGGAACGGAATCGCTTCGGACCGGGCGCTGCTGCAAAGGTGTAGCGCCACCTCCCGTGAATGTGCGACGTTTGTATCTGTCTTGCTTGAAGCTGACGATAGGGGTTCACCCGATGGCAGTCGCCAAGGTGCCAGCTCGTCCCGTCGGGGAATTTTGCAAAGCACATGCTTGGCAAAAATGACCGTGGCCCTTATGCTGTGCCGCATGACCCATTGCCCGGCCCTGTTTGACCCTCTTCCATGAACACCCGCCCTTCCGTCCGAATTGGTGCCGGCCTCGGCTTCTACGGCGACAACTGGGAGCCGGTGGCGGCCAGCATCGAAAGCGGAGATGTGCAGTTCATCGCCAGCGACCACCTGGCCGAGCTGACCCTGGCCATCCTGCAGAAAGACCGCCAGCGCGACCCTTCGCTGGGCTATGCCCGCGACCTTGTGCCCATGCTGACGCGCCTGTGGCCGCTGATGCGGGCCCGTGGCGTGCGTTTCATCTGCAATGCCGGTGGCCTGAACCCGCGTGGCGCGGCCCAGGCCCTGCTGGCGGCCTTTGCCCGCAAAGGCTGGAGCGCCCGCATCGCGGTGGTGACCGGCGATGATGTTTTGTCGCATTTGCTGGATCCCGCCGTCCCCGATGCCGACCTGAGTCACCTGTTCAGTGGCGATCCGGTGTCCCGCGTGCGAGAGCGTCTGGTGTTCGGCAACGCCTACCTGGGCGCGCGGCCCATCGTGGACGCGCTGGATGCCGGCGCGGACATCGTGATCACCGGCCGGGTGGCCGACGCCGCGCTGTTTCTCGGCCCCCTTGTTCACAGCCTGGGCTGGCGCCTGGGCCACCAGCACGAGGCCGGCGAGCTCGACCGGCTGGCCCAGGGGCTGGTGGTCGGTCACCTGCTCGAATGCTCGGGGCAGGGCAGCGGGGGCAATTTCGGCGCCCAGGGCCACTGGCAGCAGATTCCCGACCTGGGTCGCATCGGCTACCCGGTTGCCGAGGTCTGGCAGGACGGCACGGCGCTCATCACCAAGGCGCCGGGCACCGGTGGCCGCGTGAATTTCGACACTGTGCGCCAGCAACTCCTGTACGAAGTGCACGACCCGCATGCCTATCGTTCGCCCGATGTGGTGCTGGACATGGGGGGGCTGCACCTGCACGACGAGGGGCATGACCGGGTCCGCATCACGGGCGCGCGCGGCCATGCCCCGGGTGACCGCCTGAAAGTGGTGGCGGGCTTTCGCGACGGCTACAAGGCCGAAGTGACCTGGGGATTCTCCTGGCCGGATGCGTGGGACAAGGCCCAGACCGCCCAGGCCATGGTCCGTCAGCAGCTGCAGGAGCGCCGCCTGCCGCACGACGAACTTTTTGTCGAGTACCCCGGGCTGAATTCGGCGCATGGACCGCTGGCCCCACTGCCACCGCCGGAACAGCTCAACCAGCTCAACGAGGTCTGGACCCGCATGGTGCTGCGCACCCCGGACAAGGCCGTGGCCGATGGTTTCGGGCGCCTGTTTCCCTGGATCGCGCTCAGCGGTCCGGCTTACACCTGCGGCTTCAACGGCCTGCACAACACAGGCGAACTGCTGGGCATCTGGCCCACCCTCATCCCCCGCGACCTGGTCGAGCCGATGGTCCGGGTCGAACTGCTGGAGTCGACACCATGAGCCGTTTGCTGCGTGTTCCCCTGGCCCGTCTGGCCCATGCCCGCAGCGGCGACAAGGCGGACTGGGTCGATTTCGGTCTGTTCGCCTGGAACCTGGCCGGCTACCGGCTGCTGGAGCGCGAGGTGACCGCCAAGCGTGTGCAGGTCCACTTCGCCGGCTGGCTGCCGGGTGAGGTTGAGTGCTGGCCGCTGCCGAACCTGCTGGCGCTCAAGCTGGTGCTCAAAGGCGCCTTGCAGGGAGGTGGTGCCCGCAACCTGCGGCTGGACAACCTGGGCAAGGCCATGGCTGGCGCCCTGCTGCGCATGGAAATCGAAGTGAGCGAGGCCGAGCTGCTGGAGGCGCAGCGCAGTCCGCGCATCGGTTGGTGGCCCGAACCGGGTGAGGAGGCGGCATGAGCGACGCGGCGGTCCGCACCGAAAAACTGGACGAAGTCTGGGTCGTCACCCTGGACCGTCCCGACGTGCGCAACGCCGTCGACACCGCCACCGCCCGGGCGCTGCATGCCGCCTTTCTGGCCTTCGAGGACGACGCGCAGGCCCGCGTGGCGGTGTTCCATGGCGCCCATGGCCATTTCTGCGCCGGCTGGGATCTGCAGTTCGGTGCCCGGCTGGCGGCCGGCGGCGACGCGGCCTCGTTGTGGGCGCTGGATTTTGACAGCCGCGATGGCCGTGCCATCGGCCCCATGGGCCCCTCGCGCCTACAGCTGTCCAAGCCGGTGATCGCTGCGGTCGGTGGTGCTGCGGTGGCCGGCGGCATGGAGCTGGCGCTGTGGTGCGACCTGCGGGACATGGAGGCGGACGCCTACTTCGGTGTCTATTGCCGGCGCTTTGGTGTCCCCCTGATCGATGGCGGCACGGTTCGCCTGCCGCGCCTGATCGGCATGGGCCATGCCATGGACCTGATCCTGACCGGTCGCAAGGTCGAGGCGGCCGAAGCCCTGCAAATGGGCCTGGCCAACCGCGTGGTGCCCCAGGGGCAGGCGCGCGAGGCCGCCATCGACCTGGCCCGCCAGCTGGCCGGCTTTCCGCAGGCCACCCTGCGGGCCGATCGCGCGAGCGCCCACGCTCAGTGGGACCTGCCGCTGGGCGAGGCGCTGCAGCAGGAGTGGCAACGCGGGCGGGCGCGCATCCCCGATGCCCTTGAGGGCGCAGGGCGCTTTGCCGCTGGCGAGGGCCGGCACGGGCGCTTCTGAAGGCGGCGCGCTGCCGCCCGATCGGTCCCCTGCGGTGCTGCGGCATTGGCCCTGCCCGAAGCGCAGGAGTTTTTATCATCGATGGCATGAGCGCATCCCCCGACCGATCTGCCCAAGTGCTGGTGCTGCAGCACACCATTGAAGACTCGCCCGGATTCCTGGGCCAATGGCTGGACCGCAACGACATACCATGGCATGTGTTCTGTGCCGAGGCCGGGCAGGACTACCCGGCCTCGGTGGCCGGCTACCAGGGGCTGGCCATCCTGGGGGGCGAATGGAGTGCCAACGACGAACGGCCCAGCCTGCGCCATGCCGAGGCGCTGATCCTGGAGGCCAATGCCCTGGGCATACCCGTGATCGGCCACTGCCTGGGCGGACAGCTCATCGCCCGCGCCTTTGGCGGTGGCGTCACCCGCCTGTCGCAACCCGAGGTGGGGTGGTTGCCGGTGCGCATGCACCCGGTACCCGAGGCGCTCGACTGGTTCGGGGCCACCCGCGAGGCCATGGTCTACCAGTGGCATTACGACAGCTTCACCGAATTGCCGCCGGGCGCCCGTGTGCTTGCCGCATCGGACGCCTGTGCGCACCAGACCTTTGCCATCGGCCCCCATCTGGCCATGCAGTTCCATATCGAAATCACCCCGCAGAAGATTGAAACCTGGCTGGGTGACCCCGGCACCGTCTACCCGGCCGCGGTCCGCGACGGCGTCGCCACCGTGGAGTCGCCCGACGCCATGCGCGCCAGCACCGCGCGCCACCAGGCCGGCAGCGAGGCGCTGGCGGACCAGATCTACCGAAGCTGGCGTTCACGCTGGCGAGCCTGATTCCCCCTTCCTGCACTTCAAGGGACGACATGCATGTGAACCACATTGAGGCCGGCGCCTTGCGTGTCGCCTTCCTGGAGCTGGGCCCGTCCAACGGGTGGCCCTGCATCCTGTGCCACGGCTTTCCTTACGATGTTCACGCCTACGCGGATGTGGCGCCCTTGCTGGCGTCGGCCGGCGCCCGGGTGATCGTGCCCTACCTGCGCGGTTACGGTCCGACCCGCTTTCTGGCAAGCGACACACCACGATCGGGCGAACAGGCGGCCCTGGCCGCCGACCTGCTGTCGCTGATGGATGCGCTGCGCATGCCGCAGGCTGTGCTGGCCGGCTACGACTGGGGCGGTCGCGCGGCCTGCATCGTCTCGGCCCTGTGGCCCGAGCGGGTGGTCGCGCTGGTCTCCGGCAACGCCTACAACCTGCAGGACATCGCGCGGTCCTGGGAGCCGCAGGCCCCCGAGGTCGAGGCGACTCTCTGGTACCAGTACTACTTCCATGGCGAACGCGGCCGACGCGGTCTGGAACGCGACCGCCGTGGCATGGCCCGACTGCTCTGGCGCATGTGGTCGCCGACCTGGGCTTTTGACGAGACCACCTTCGAGCGCAGCGCCCAGGCCTTCGACAACCCCGACTTTGTCGAGGTGGTGGTCCATTCC
>SBFU01000157.1 GCA_006227785.1 Burkholderiales bacterium | reverse complement strand
GCACCCGCACCCGCACCCGCACCCGCACCCGCACCCGCACCCGCACCCGCACCCGCACCCGCACCCGCACCCGCACCCGCACCCGCACCCGCACCGGTTCCCGGCACCCGCGCCACCTGCGACCTGCCCGATTTCGAGGCCACCGTGATGGCCGCGGTGAACGCCTGGCGGGCGCGCGGCGCCACCTGTGGCACGCAGGCCTACCCGGCCGCGGCCGACCTGGCGTGGAACGCCACGCTGACCCAGGCCGCGCTGGTGCACAGCGAGGACATGGTGGCCGGCAACTTCTTCAGCCACACCGGCAGCGACGGCAGCAACGCCGGCCAGCGCGCCACCGCCGCCGGCTACACCTGGCGCACCTGGGGCGAGAACATCGCCGCCGGGCAGGTGGGGGTGGACGCCGTGGTGGCCGCCTGGATGGCCAGCCCCGGGCACTGCGCCAACGTCATGAACGCCCGCTTCGAGGACATCGGCCTGGCCTGCGTGACGGGTGGCAGCGGCAACACCTACCGGACCTACTGGACGATGGTGCTGGGCGCGGCGCGATGACGGCTGGATCCCATGCCGGATCGTCTGGATTAGCCGGCGGCACCACGAACCCCATGCCCAGGCGTGCAAAGGTGAGCATCTCCGCGTAGGCGTTCTCGCGGTCGACCTTCTGGTCAGCGTTGTGAACGCGCCGCCAGCGACGGCCCACAAGGAACCGCGACAGACTTGCGGCTCTGACGCGGATCCTCTCGCCACGCCATCAGACGTTGGCGATGGTCAGACCCTCGTGCGAGATCACGATGGTCTCCACTGCCACTTCGTTGCCCTCCGACTTGAGATCGGTGCCACTGACCTTGCTAGGCCAGGCATTGGCCAGTGTCCACACCATGGTGGGCGCTCCGGCTTCGTCAAGCAGGGTGATGGTCACCGGCTTTCGCTTGATGGTGTTCATCTTGATCTCGTTGAACCAGTCCCAGAACCGGTTGTCGCTCTTGAAGACACCCTTCTTCAGGGTGACGTCGCTGACCTTCTGCAGACCTGGCATCTTGGTGACCGAGAAGCCGGGGATGTCGGCGTGCCGGTACTCGATGCGCTGTGTCTCGACGTCCAGGCCCGAGACCTCCTGGAAGTGCATCACGGCCGAGTCCCATCGCACTTCAAAGCGGAACTTCGGGAGCGGCCACACGGTGGCGGATTGAGCGGAACCATCGTCTGCCATCGGTCTTCTCCGATCTCGTGTGAACCTGCCGCAGGAACGGCCCGGCCGAAGGGCGTCAACCCAAGCGCGTTGGCACGGCCTCGCCCGACAGGCGCCTCGTGAACGCCGCAACACCATGCTCGTTCGCCATGTGCGAGTCGTGACCCAGGTGCAGGGTAGCAGAGCGGACTCCTCGACCCCATGCTGATCCGGCCGAACGGTGACCCGGGCTGCCGCTGAAGCCGGCGGCGGCGCGGTCACGGCAGCGAGGCCTTGCCGGCCTTGTGGCAGGAGAAGAGCCGTGCACCCTGCCGCGCATGAGCGGCGTGGGCGGTGAGGCCGCTGCGCGGGAGATGCTGGCCATGCCGGACGCCGATCCCTCGATCGCGGGGGGATCCGGGGTGGAGAACGCGAGCACGGCCCGTTTGCAACGCTTCAGGAACGCCTGCGCCGGCGCAATGGATCTCGCCGGGAACCACCGGCCCAACCATCTCGAACGGAAGAAGCGAAGCCATGACACGTCCATCCAGTCAGCGCCCCGCCTGGGTCGAACGCCTCGGCGCCGTTGCCGGCCTGCTGCTCGCGGGCACATGCCTGGCAGCGCCCGTCACGGTCATCCACGAGCTGGCGCCGGCAAGCAAGGATCTGGACCTGACGGCGTCCTACCGGCTCAACCAGACCGGTCAGGTGGTCGGCTACTCGGCACTGGCCACGCAGCCCGCAGCTCCGGTGTTCCTGTCAACGGCCTGGGCACCGACGGCCACGGGTGCCGCGGCCGTGGAGCTGCAGAGCGTGCAGACCCCGGGGACCCTGCGCAGCGTGGCCCTGGCGATCAACGATGCCGGCGTGATCGCAGGGCTCGTCGAAGGGCAGTTGGCCCGCTGGACACCGAACCCTGGCGGCGGCTGGGGTGCAGCCCAGCTGCTGGGCAAGCCGGCCGGGGTGACGAACTTTTCGGTCTTGGGCATCGGCGATGACGGGGTCATCGGCGGCCAGTATTTCAAGTGTGCCAACGCCGACTGCAGCCAGGGCAACACGCGCTCCTGGATCTACGCCAACGGCAGCTACACCGAAATCGGGCCGGTGACTGGGCTCTCCACCGAGTTCAGAGCCATGAACGACCAGGGAGATGCCCTGCTCGACCACACGGTTCAGCTCAACCAGACTCGCATCCAGGTCCGCAAGGCCGACGGCACCCTTGTCGAGGTGCTGCAGAGCGGCACCGTCAACGATCTGAACAACGCCGGCCAGATCGTCGGCTGGCGCACGGAAGGCGTCGCCAACTCCAAGACCGGGTTCGTTCGCGAAGCGGACGGGACCGAGCGTGCGCTCACGGGCTTCACCCAAGGGCTGTCCTTCGAGCCCCGGTCGATCAACAACCTGGGCTGGGTCGCGGGGGGCGACCTGCACCTCAACGAGCTGGTGGCAACGTTGTGGGTGGGCCAGAAGCTGTGGGACCTCAATGGCCTGCTCTCCGCCGCCGACGCCGCCGACTGGCAACTGCGCTTCGCCATGGACATCAACGATGCCGGGTGGATCACAGGCCTGGGCACCTACCGGGGCCAGGAGAGGGCCTTCCTCATGCAGCTGGGGGATGACTTCATCGCCAGTCTGGATCCGCAGGGCGTGCCTGAGCCGGGCACAGCGGCGCTGCTGGGGGCGGGCCTCCTGTGCCTGGCCAGCGTACGTCAGCGCCGGTACGCGCGTCTCCGGTGAAGCGTTGCCACGCTTGTTGTCCTGGAACCAAGCCCGGCGGAAAACCGAAGCATCGACGGGTTGGCTCGACTCGTAGGGCGCCAGATTAACTGCTCTGGCGCGGGTGGTGCGACAAGCACTTAGCGATGGCCGCGCCACGGAGTCGGTCGCCAGTGCGCGGGAGTTGATGCGACTGGCCTACCGTCGCGCCAAAGTTGCTGCTCAGCGTCATCGTAGCGCTGCTCGCTGCGCCCTGCGCACACCACCGGAGCCCTCGCGCGCGCGACTGCTAGTCAATCTGTAGCTGCGGGGTCGACCCGTCCTCGGCGGTTGAGTTCAGCCGGTATCCCATCGCGCGGTAGCCCTGCTGCCGCTTTTGCCACATGCGGGCGAGAGCCGGATGCCCGTGTCCACGAAGTCGACGATCTGGATGTCGGTCTTGCAGGCATGCTCCCGATGGAGCCTGCCGGCGTACTGTTGCAGGCTGCCTCGCCATGAGATGGGCATCGCCAGCACCAGCGTGTCCAACGGCGGGTGGTCGAATCCTTCGCCGATCAGCTTGCCCGTCGCCAGAAGAACCCTGGGAGCGTCTGGCGCCAGGTCTTGGAGCTGTATTGCCAAAGCTTGCCGCTGCTTCGCTGGCACCCTCGCGCGCGCGGCACGCCATCCGGGAGTGGCGATCAAGGGCACAGAGACGCACTCTTGCCTTCTGCGTGTCGATCAGGCACGCCGAGTACATGGCGGCGCAGTTTCAGAAGGCGGGCATCTCGTCGGCTGCCGTGTACGCCGGGTCGGCGCTCGGGCGCGCACAGGCACTGGAGCAGCTGCGCGAAGGCCAGCTCAGCATCGTCTTCTCCGTGGACCTCTTCAACGAGGGCGTCGACCTTCCCGGCATCGACACCGTGATGATGCTGCGGCCGACCGAGTCGAAGATCCTCTTCCTTCAGCAACTCGGCCGCGGCCTGCGTCTCAGCGACGAAAAGACCCACCTGGTCATTCTGGACTTCATCGGCAACCACCAGAGCTTCCTGCAGAAGCCGCAGGCTCTGTTCGGTGTGGGCTCGACATACAAGGCGCTCGCTGCTTTCGGGCGTCAGGCTGAGCAAGATCGGCTTGAGCTTCCTGATGGCTGCTACGTCAACTACGACCTGAAGATCATCGAGTTCCTGAAGTCGCTGGACAGCGCCGGGACTCAGAAGGACTACGAAGCACTGCGCGCCAGCTTCGGGCGCAGGCCGACCTTGGCTGAGTTCTACCGCTCCGGTGCAAGCGTCCAGGCGATGCGCCACCAGCATGGCAGCTGGTTCGAGCTCGTCGACGCCATGGGCGACCTCCTGGAGGACGATGCACGCGCCTTAAAGGCCTTGGGTGGATTGCCCCGCGAAGTCGAGGTCACGCCGATGACCAAGAGCTTCAAGATGGTCCTGCTCGAAGCTTGGCTGGAGCTGGATGGGCTGGTCACCCCGCCATCGGTGGCAGCCCTCGCGCAACGGTCCTGGGAGGTCCTGCACCGCCGACCCAGCTTGCTCAGCGATCTGCCAGAGGCGATCGTCAAACTGCCCGATGGGCGCGAAGCAACGTGGATCCGGTACTGGCGCGACAACCCGATCAACGCCTGGATCGGTGGCAACCTCGCTTCGGCTGGCTCGGCATTCTTCCGCGTTGATGGAGATCGCTTCTCGCTCGCACAACAGCTGCTGGCTGAAGAAGCTGAGGCTGCAGGCGGACTTCTCCAAGAGCTGACGGCCTACCGGCTCGCCGCCTACGAAGTACGTCGCCCCGTGGACGCGGAGGCTTCCAACGTCATTCCCTTCGCGCCCAAACAACGGCCGGAAGTCGAACTGCCGTACTTCCCGAATCTCAAGATCGCGTGTGGGCACTTTCGTACGGGAAGGACCGACGCCGAGGAGCACCGCATCTTGCCCGCGGCCTACGGCAATCTGGATGCAACGCGCCACTTCATCGCGCGGGCATCGGGGAATTCGATGGATGGCGGCAAGAACCCCATCCGAGTTGGCGACTACCTGCTGCTGGAACTGGTCAGCCCCAGCAATGCCGGGTCGATCACCGGCACGGTGATGGCGATCGAACGGCAGGACGAGGCAGGTGGCGACAACCAGTACCTCCTGCGCGTGGTCACCAAGACCAAGGACGGCAGCTACATCCTGAAGGCCAATAACCCGGCCTACGAGGATCTGCAAGCAACCGACGAGATGCGCACCCTGGCGCGATTGAAGGCAGTGGTCGACCCGCTCGACTTGGTCATCGGCCAACCCTTCGCGCGGGAGGACATCCCGCCGCTGTTCGGGGCGACGTTCAACCCAGGCAGCTGGAACGTCGGCCACGTGGTGCTGAACGACAAGAAGGTGCATGTCCTGCTGGTGACCTTGAACAAACAAGGCAAGGCGCAGGAGCATCGGTATCACGACCACTGGATCGACGAGCACACCTTCCACTGGCAGAGCCAGAATGCGACGACGCCAGCGAGCAAGCGAGGCCAGTCGCACAAAATAACGCCCGCCAGTCGCAATCTTGCGGCGCGAGTCGCAGTTAATTCGGCG
>SBFU01000060.1 GCA_006227785.1 Burkholderiales bacterium | reverse complement strand
CCCCTGGCTCTCCAGCCAGAAGCGGCGCAGCAGATTGCCCAGCACCGTCTGTCGGTAGGCGGCGCTGGCGCGCATGTCGCTGATGGGCCGGAACTCCTGCCTCAGCGTGTCCATGGCGTTCATCACCGTGTCCTCGTTCCAGGGCTGGCCGAGCAGGGCGGCTTCGGTCTGGCGCGCGCGGGCCGGGGTGGCGGCCACACCGCCTGCGCCAATGGAGGCACAGCGGACCACTCCGTCCTCGATGCTCAGGTTGACGGCCAGGCAGACAGCTGAAATGTCGTCGTCAAAGCGCTTGCTGATCTTGTAGACGCGCATCTGCTCGTCCGGGACCGGTCGTGGCACCTTGATCCAGGCCAGCACTTCGTCGGGGCGCATCACGTTGGTCCGGTAACCGGTGTACAGGTCTTCCAGCCGCAGCTCGCGGTGCGCCACCTCGCCGCCGGCCTTTGTCTTCTTCCAGCGCATCAGCACCACGCTGGCGCCCAGGGCAATCAGCAAGGGCATCGAATCGCCGATGGGCGATCCGTTGGCCACGTTGCCACCCAGCGTGCCCGAGTTGCGCACCGGCAGCCCCGCAAAGCGCTGGCCGAAGGTCTTGAGCTGGGGGCGTTGGGCCACCAGCGCCGCGAAGGCTTCACTCAGGTTCACGGCCGCGCCAATGGCAATGTGGTGCGGATAGGTTTCGACGCGCCGCAGCTCGCGGGCACCCGTCACATCGATGACGCGATCAAACCGACGGTGCTGCTTGGTGATCCACAGCCCCACATCGGTGCATCCGGCCACCAGTTGTGCACCCGGGTGGGTCGCACGTGCTTTCAGCAGGGCCTCGAGCGAGCGCGGCCTGAGGTAACTGCCGTCGGCCGCCGCCACTGGCTTCAGGGCCTTGAGCGCCGCCACCGTGGCCGCTTCGTCGACCGCACAACCGGGCGGCAAGGGCAGGGTGGCCATCTGCTGGGCGGCATCCAGAATCGGCCGGTAGCCGGTGCAGCGGCACAGGTTGCCCGACAGGTCCACCTGCGCCTGCTCGCGGGTGATGCCCTGGCCCCCTTTCGTGTTCTGGTACATCCCGAACAGGCTCATGACGAACCCGGGGGTGCAGAAGCCGCACTGGCTGCCATGGCACTGCACCATCGCCTCCTGGCATGGATGAAGCTGGACAGTTGCCGACGCGTCAGCGCCGAGCGTGGGGGCCGAAATGTCCTCAGCGGTCCACACCGCCATCCCGTCGACCGAATGCGCCAGCCGGATGCAGCTGTTGATGGCCTTGTATTCCAGCTGGCCCTTGACCACCTCGCCCAGCACCACCGTGCAGGCGCCACAGTCGCCTTCGCCGCAGCCTTCCTTGGTGGCCGTCAGGTGCAGGTCGTCGCGCAGCACCTCCAGCAGGGTGCGGGTCGGCGCGACGCCCTCGACGGTCACGGCTTCCCCGCGGCGCAGAAATCTCAGGGTTTGTACGGAATTTTGAGGCTTCATGCGCGCCAGCATAGCGCCGACCCCCTGGCACGACATATGCTCAGGCATATGGCGGCAATGCCGGTTCATCCATTCCCGCATACAGTGTCCGGGTATGAAATACGCTTCCATGTTCGACAAGATCGACCTGCACCTCATCCGCGTGCTGCACACCGTGCTCACGGAGCGCAGCGTCTCGCGTGCGGCGCTCAAGCTGGGCATGTACCAGCCGGCGGTGAGTGCGGCGCTCAAGCGCCTGCGTGAGCTGGCGGGCGATCCGTTGCTGGTGCGTTCCGGTTCGGGCATGGTGCCCACGGTGGCGGCCCTGCGCATGGTCGAGCCGGCTGCCGAGATCCTGCGCAGCGCCGAGACGCTGTTCGCACAGGCCCGCAGCTTCGACCCGGCCACCACCCACCACACCTTCAGCCTGGCCGCCAGCGATTACCTCGATCCGCTGTTCCTGCCTCAGCTGGTGACCCAGATCAAGAGCCAGTCGCCCAACAGCCACATCGAGATCCACCCCCTGTCGGCCGACGGCGACTACCGCAATCACCTGGCCCAGGGCCACTACGATGTGGTGATCGGCAACTGGCCCAAGCCGCCCGACGATCTTCATCTGGGGCGGCTGTTCGGAGACGAGGTGGTCAGTCTGGTGTCAATGCAGCACCCGGCGGCGCGCCGGGGATGGGACATCGAGGCCTGGCTGGCGGCCGAGCACATCGCGCCCACGCCGACCCACCCGGGCGCGCGCGGCTTCATCGACGACCACCTGGCCAGCCAGGGTCTGGTGCGCCACATCAGCGCGCGTTGCCCGCACTTCGGCCTGATTCCCGCCATGGTGGCCGGCAGCCTGCTGGTGCTGACCACCGGACGCCAGTATTGCGAGCGCTTCACCACCACGTTTCCGGTCAAGGTGCTGTCCTGCCCGGTGCCGTTTCCCCGCATGATGTACTACCAGCTCTGGCATGAGCGCACCCACGCTTCGGCAGCCGGCCGGTGGTTGCGGGAACAGGTCAAGACGGTGGCCGCCTCGTTGCGCCGGCCGGAGGCCGATGCGGCCGCGGCCTAGCCGCATGGACGACCGGGCAGAATCACGCACCAACAGAACAACCAGGACGTCGAAGTGAGCATCCCACGACTGCAGCTGACCGGCATCACCAAGCGCTATCCCGGCGTGGTGGCCAACAATGGGGTATCGCTCACGGTGGCGCCCGGCGAGGTGCATGCGGTGCTGGGTGAAAACGGCGCCGGCAAGTCGACCCTGATGAAAATCATCTACGGTTCGGTGAAACCGGACGAGGGCGCGGTGATGTTCAACGGCCGACCGGTGCATATCCGCAACCCGCAGGAAGCCAGGGCGCTGGGCATCAGCATGGTGTTCCAGCATTTCAGCCTGTTCGACACGCTCAGCGTGGCCGAGAACGTCTGGCTGGGGCTGGACAAGTCGCTCAGCTTGGCCGAAGTCACCACCAGCATTTCGGCCAAGGCAGCCGAATACGGGCTGGACATCGATCCGGCCCGGCCGGTTCACACCTTGTCGGTGGGCGAGATGCAGCGCGTCGAAATCATCCGCGCGCTGCTGACCCAGCCGCAGCTGCTGATTCTGGATGAACCCACGTCGGTGCTGACGCCGCAGGCGGTCGAGAAGCTGTTCGTGGTGTTGCGCAAGCTGGCCGCCGAAGGTTGCAGCATCCTGTACATCAGCCACAAGCTGCACGAGATTCGCGAGCTGTGCAACATGTGCACGGTGCTGCGCGGCGGCCAGGTCACGGGGGTGTGTGACCCCCGGCAGGAGAGCAACGCCTCGCTCTCGCGCCTGATGATTGGCGCCGAGCCCCCGGCCCTGGAACTGCGCGCCAGCCAGGCCGGGGCCACCGCGCTGGAAGTCAAAGGCCTGACCTTGCTGAGCGACGATCCGTTCGGCACCGATCTGCAGGACGTGAGCCTGACGGTGCGCCGGGGCGAGGTGGTGGGCATTGCCGGCGTGTCGGGCAACGGCCAGGGAGAGCTGCTGCGTTGCCTCTCGGGCGAGGATCCGAGGGCCCCGGTGGGCAGCATCCGCCTGGAAGGGCAGGACGCCTCGCATCTGGGTCCGGGCCGCCGGCGGGCGCTGGGCCAGCATTTTGTACCCGAGGAGCGGCTGGGGCGCGGCGCGGTGCCGACGCTGTCGCTCGCGCAGAACCTGCTGCTGTCGCGCCGCGACGCCTTGGGCAGCGGCGGCTGGATCCGGGTCGGTGCGCTTCGGGCGCAGGCGGCCGACATCATTGCGCGTTACAAGGTCAAGGCCAACGGACCGGACGCCGCCGCCAAATCGCTCTCGGGCGGCAATCTGCAGAAATTCATCGTTGGCCGCGAGATTGAGGCCAGGCCCAAGTTGCTGATCGTCAGCCAGCCCACCTGGGGTGTGGATGTCGGGGCGGCGGCCCAGATCCGTGGTGAGATCCTGGCCCTGCGCGATGCCGGCTGTGCGGTGCTGGTGGTCAGCGAAGAACTGGACGAGTTGTTCGAGATCTGCGACCGCCTTCATGTGATTGCCAAGGGCCGGCTCTCGCCCAGCCTGGATCGCGCCGACGCCACGGTCGAGCGCATCGGCGAGTGGATGTCCGGGCTCTGGAACGCCGCTGACGGCCGTGCAAGGGAGGCCTCGCATGCTGCGGCTTGAAGTCCGTCCCCAGCCGTCGGCCCGCTGGGGCTATGCCTCGCCGCTGCTGGCCCTGGCCATCACGGTGGTGGTCGGCGTGATCCTGTTTGCCCTGCTGGGCAAGGACCCGGTGCGCGGTTTGCAGGTGTTCTTCTGGGAACCCATCAAGAGCCCCTATGCCATCTCCGAACTTCTGGTCAAGGCCACGCCGCTGCTGATCATTGCCCTGGGTCTGGCGGTGTGTTTCCGGTCCAACGTCTGGAACATCGGTGCCGAGGGCCAGTTCGTCATCGGCGCCGTGTTTGCCACCGGTGTGGCCCTGATGGCCGACAAGTCGAGCGGTCCGGGCTTTTTCGTGCTGGTGCTGCTGGCGGGTGTGGTGGGTGGCATGCTCTGGGCGGCGGTCACCGCGCTGCTGCGCGACCGGTTCAATGCCAACGAGATCCTCGTCAGCCTGATGCTGGTCTATGTGGGCATCCAGATCCTCAACTACCTGGTCTACGGTCCGTGGAAGGACCCGATGGGTTTCAACTTCCCGCAAACCCAGACCTTCGAAAAGGCCGCCCAGATGCCCCGACTGGTGCAGGGTTTCAGGGTCAACATCGGGCTGCTGCTGGCGCTGGCCGGTGTGGTGGCGGTGTGGGTTTTCCTGTTCCGCACCTATTCCGGCTACGCACAGCAGGTCGGTGGCCTGGCTCCCGCGGCGGCGCGCTACGCCGGTTTTTCTTCCCGCAAGGCCTTGTGGCTGGCGCTGCTGACCTCGGGCGCCGCGGCCGGGCTGGCCGGCGCACTCGAAGTGGCCGGGCCGGTCGGCCAGCTGACGCCCCATCTGCCCGTCGGCTACGGATTCGCCGCCATCATCGTCGCCTTCGTCGGTCGCCTGCACCCGGTGGGGGTGGTCTTCTCGGCGCTGCTGATGAGCATGTTCTACATTGGTGGTGAGCTGGCCCAGTCGCGTCTGGGCCTTCCGAAATCGCTGACCGGGGTGTTCCAGGGCCTGCTGCTGTTCGCCCTGCTGGCCTGCGACACGCTCATCCACTACCGCGTGGTCCTGAAAAAGTGAGAGGTGGACGCTGACATGGAATCGACCGCTCTGCTCATTGCCGCTTCGCTCAATGCAGGCACCATCCTGGCGCTGGCGTCGCTGGGGCTGCTCATCAACGAAAAGGCAGGCATCGTCAACCTGGGCGCCGAAGGCATGATGCTGTGTGCCGCCCTCGCCGGTGTGGCCGCCGTGGTGCACACCGGCAGCACGCCGATCGGATTCCTGGCCGGCATGCTGTCCGGCGCCGTGCTGGCGGCCATCTTTGGTGTGCTGGTGATCTGGCTCAACACCAACCAGTACGCCACCGG
>SBFU01000350.1 GCA_006227785.1 Burkholderiales bacterium | reverse complement strand
ATGGGCCGAGGGGGACCCGAACCACCGGCTGCGGATGTCCGTCTGGGTGGCGACCCAGAATGTGCCACTCAACGCCAGGGCCAGCAGAACGCCCGGCCAGGCCAGCCGCCGGCCGAGGCTGCCAGCCTCCGACCACGACACGGGTATTGACGAGGGCAAGGTGGCGTGGCCTTGCTGAGCAGAACGCCAGGCGGCCATCAGGAGCCCGCGGTTTCGCGAACGATCAGCCAGCGGTCGCCGCTTCTGACCAGTTCAAGCACCTTGCGGCTGGTCACGTTGAGGTTGTCGGAACTGTAGGCCTGGCGAAACCGCGCAGTGGCGCGGTCGCCGTCGACCGCGACCTCCAGGTCACTGACATCAACGCTGATGCGCGTGCGGGGCACGATGCGCGCCCGCCGCTCCGATTCCCAGGCGGCGCGACTTTGACCACCAGCCGGGGTGAAGCCCGGTGCATAGGCGGCCAGATAGTCTGTCATGTTGCGCGAAGACCAGGCGCTGGCCCAGGCTTGCACCGCGGACTCGACCGCGCTGCCCGAAGCGGCAGCGGATGCAGCGGGTGCCGGCGCGGCCGCTGCCGGGGCAGGCGCCGGAGCAGAGGCTGCGGCAGCGGGGCGGCTGGCCGCGGCTGGCGCCGCTGCCGCCACAGCTGCAGTGCGGGCGTCCGCCGCAAACAGGTTGCGGATCAGGTTGAGTTTGGGGGACACGCCGGTGTTGCTTCCATCCAGTTGCAGCGCCTTGCTGTAGGCCTGGCTGGCCAGCTTGGCATAAACGTCTCCGAGGTTCTCGTGGGCGGTGGCGTAGCTGGGGTTGGTGCGGATGGCCATTTCGAGGGCTACGCGGGCCTTGTCGAACTGGCTCTGGCTGGCGTAGAGGACGGCCAGGTTGTTGTAGGGCTCGGGCAGCTCAGGGAATTCTTCGGTGAGCTTGAGGAAGGTGGCGATGGCGTCATTGGCGCGACCGCTTTCGGTCTGGATGACGCCCTTGAGGAAGCGCATCTGCGGGTCTCGCGGCTTGGTGCCGAGGTACTGGTCAGCCTTGGCGAGCGCCTCGTTCAGCTGACCGGATCGCACCAGGCGGTTGACCTCGGCGTAGTCGTCGGTCTGTGCCTGCAGTGTGGTCATGCCCAGTGTGGCACTCACGGCGACGGCGACCGCCAGGCGGCGCCAGGGACGGGGGCGCCCGACGCGGGCCACAAGCTGTTGGAAGGGGACGCGATTCACTCGGTGTGACATGAGACCTCGGTGGCTTGGAGGATGACAAAGGCTGCCGCGTGGGGATCCCACCACCGGATCGGGCAGAGGTCGGGCGAGGCGAATCGACCGTCCGTCTGCTGTCCGGCTGGCTATACTGGCGCATTGTATCTGAGGGGTAGCTTGTGGCGCCACGCGCAACGCAGGCTGCCGGACCGGACCCGGGCCAGGGCCCGGCTGGCACGCGGCCCTGGCCCAATTCACCATGTCCCTGTCCATCTACAACTCCCTGACCCGCCGCCTGGAGGTGTTTGCCCCGATCGAGCCTGGCCATGTTCGCATGTACGTCTGTGGCATGACGGTCTACGATCTGTGCCACCTGGGTCATGCACGCTCCATGCTGGCCTTCGATGTGGTCCAGCGCTGGCTCAAGGCCAGCGGTTACCGGGTGACCTATGTCCGTAACGTGACGGACATCGACGACAAGATCATTGCCCGGGCGGTGCAGAACGGCGAGACCATCACTTCCCTGACGGATCGCATGATCGAGGCCTTGCACCAGGATGCCGATGCCCTGGGGATTGAGCGACCGAGCTTCGAGCCCCGGGCGACCGAATACGTGCCACAGATGCTGGACATCGTTCGCCGGCTGGAGGACAAGGGTCTGGCCTACCGCAGTCCCAACGGGGATGTGAACTACGCGGTGCGCCGGTTTCCCGGCTATGGCAAGTTGTCGGGCAAATCGCTGGACGATCTGCGGGCTGGTGAGCGCGTCGCGGTCGATGACGGCAAGCAGGATCCACTGGATTTCGTGCTGTGGAAGTCGGCCAAGGCCGACGAGCCGGCCGAGGCCAAATGGGACAGCCCCTACGGCAGTGGCCGCCCCGGATGGCACATCGAATGCTCGGCCATGAGTTGCGAAATGCTGGGCGAGAGTTTCGATATCCACGGTGGGGGTGCCGACCTGCAGTTCCCGCACCACGAGAACGAAATTGCCCAGAGCGAAGGCGCCACTGGCCAGCCGCTGGCGCGTGTCTGGATGCACAACGGCTTTGTGCGCGTGGACAACGAAAAGATGTCCAAGAGTCTGGGCAACTTCTTCACCATCCGCGAGGTGCTGCAGCAGTACGATGCCGAGACAGTTCGCTTCTTCGTGCTGCGGGCCCATTACCGCAGCTCGCTCAACTACAGCGACGCGCACCTGGACGATGCACGCGCCGCGCTCAAGCGCTTGTACACCGCCTTGTCGGCCGTGCCGGTCGGGTCGCCGCAGCCCATCGACTGGACCCACCCGATGGCAGCCCGTTTCAAGGCGGCCATGGACGAGGATTTCGGCACACCCGAAGCGGTATCGGTGTTGTTCGAGCTGGCCAGCGAAGTCAACCGCACGCGTGACCCGGCCCTGGCCGGTCTGCTGCGGGCACTGGGTGGCGTGCTGGGTCTGCTGCAACAAGACCCTCAGGCCTTCCTGCAGGCCGGCGGCGCCACCGACGGTCCGGATGAAGCCGCCATTGCCGCGCAGATCAGCGCCCGCGCTGCGGCCAAGGCAGCAAAGAACTTTGCCGAGGCCGACCGCATCCGCCAGGCGCTGCTGGCCCAGGGCATCGTGCTCAAGGACGGACCGTCCGGCACCACCTGGGAGCGTGCCTGATGGCGACCGTGACCCCCTCCGACTTCGGTCATGACGCACCTGCCTATTGGAGCGAAGCCTGCCGACACCTGATGAAACGCGATCGGGTGATGAAGAAGCTCATTCCGCAACATGCTGGCGCCAGCCTGCAGTCACGCGGGGACGCCTTCGTCACGCTGGCGCGCAGCATCGTGGGGCAACAGATTTCGGTGAAGGCGGCGCAGTCGGTCTGGGACCGGTTTGAACAGCTGCCGCGCAAGCTGACGCCGGCCCAGGTGCTCAAACTGAAGGTGGACGACATGCGGGCGGCAGGCCTGTCGGCGCGCAAGGTCGAGTACCTGGTCGACCTGGCCCTGCACTTCGCCAATGGCCAGGTCAAGGCCGAGCGATGGTCGGAAATGGACGATGAGGCCATCATTGCCGAGCTGGTGGCCATCCGCGGCATCGGCCGATGGACGGCGGAGATGTTCCTGATCTTTCACCTCAAAAGGCCCAATGTGCTTCCATTGGATGATATTGGGCTTCAAAATGGCATCAGTCGCTGCTATTTCTCGGGCGAACCGGTGAGCCGGAGCGAAATTCGCGAGGTCGCCACCGGCTGGGCACCGTTCTGCAGTGTGGCGACTTGGTATATTTGGCGCTCGCTGGATCCGGTGCCCGTCGCGTACTGAGCGGTTTCTCCGGACCCAGCCACGTTGCCATCCACACCCGCTGGCGGTCTGCACGCTGCAAGGGTGTGATGCCCACCCGGCAACCCGGGCGACCCTAGGAGTCACAGATTGGCCAAAAAGAACTTTCTCGATTTCGAACAGCCGATCGCCGAGCTCGAAAGCAAGATCGAAGAGCTGCGCTACGTGCAGACCGAGTCTGCGGTGGACATCTCGGCCGAAATCGAACAGCTGTCCAGCAAGAGCCAGCAACTCACCAAGGACATCTACAGCAGTCTCTCGCCCTGGCAGATCACGAAGATCGCCCGCCACACGGACCGGCCCTACACGCTGGACTATGTGCGCGACATCTTCACGCATTTCCAGGAGTTGCATGGAGACCGCCATTTCGCCGACGACCTGAGCATCGTCGGGGGTCTGGCCCGCTTCAACGGCCAGCCTTGCATGGTCATCGGGCACCAGAAGGGTCGGGACACCAAGGAGCGCGGGCTGCGCAACTTCGGCATGACCAAGCCCGAGGGCTACCGCAAGGCTTTGCGCCTGATGAAGCTGGCCGAGAAGTTCAAGCTGCCGGTGTTCACCTTTGTCGACACGCCCGGCGCCTATCCGGGTATTGATGCCGAAGAGCGGGGCCAGTCCGAGGCCATCGGTCGCAACATCTTTGAAATGGCCCAGCTGGAAGTGCCCATCATCTCCACCATCATCGGTGAGGGTGGCTCCGGTGGCGCCCTGGCCATTGCGGTGGCCGATCAGGTGCTGATGCTGCAGTACTCGGTGTACTCGGTGATCAGCCCGGAAGGCTGTGCTTCCATCCTCTGGAAGACGAGCGACCGCGCCAGCGATGCGGCCGAGGCCCTGGGCATCACCGCTCACCGTCTGAAGGCCCTGGGTCTGGTCGACAAGATCGTCAATGAGCCGGTGGGCGGTGCACACCGCGACCACAAGCAGATGGCCGCCTTCCTCAAGCGCGCCCTCAATGACGCCTGGCGCCAGGTCGCCGACCTGAAGGTCAAGGAACTTCTGGAACGCCGGCATGCCCGACTCAACAGCTACGGGCGCTTCACCGACACCAAGGCCGACAACCGCGACAAGCGCTGAGGCGCGATCGCGCGACATCGGTCTGCACTGCGCCCTGGCCCTCAAGGGCTGGGCAGAGCGCAGCGGTGTGGTTCCGTCCGCTTCACAACCCGTGGCGGTCGCCCTGAGCGCCGGCGCCGATTCCTCGGCTCTGCTGCTGTCGGCCCAACGGCTGTGGACCGGTCGTGTGCTGGCTCTGCATGTCAACCACGGCATGCAGGCGGCGGCGGCTACCTTCGAACAGCAGGCCATGGCACTGTCGCAGGCGCTGGGTGTGCCCTGCCACATGGAAAGCGTGGCGGTGCGGCTGGCGCCCGGCCAGAGCCCGGAGGATGAGGCGCGCCGCGTCCGCTACCAGGCTTTGGCCCGGCTGGCACAACAGGGCCGTGCCTGCGCCGTGTTGCTGGGTCACCAGGCGGATGATCAGGCGGAAACCCTGGCGTTGGCCATGGGCCGGGGCGCCGGGCTGCCAGGCCTGGCCGCCATGGCGCCAGTCTTCGAGCGGCATGGCGTTTGTTTCGGCAGACCGCTGCTGTCGCTTGGCGGTCGCGAGCTGCGGCAGTGGCTGCAGAGCGAGAACGTGCCTTATGTCGAGGATCCGAGCAATGGCGATCTGCGCCTGGCCCGCAACCGCATCCGCCATGTGCTCATGCCCGCCTGGGAGCGCTGCTTTCCGGCCTATCGCGACACACTGGCCAGGACCGCCCGACATCTGGCGCAGGCCCAGGGCTTGCTGGAGGAACTGGCGCGCATGGACCTTGTGCAAACCGGCTCGCCGCCTTCCATTGCCAGCCTGCAGCGCCTGGGCCGCGAGCGACAGGCCAATGTGCTGCGCCTTTGGATCAAGGGTGAGGCGGGACAGGGGCCGAGCACGGCGCAACTGGAGACCTTGCTGGACTTGCTGGAACGCTG
>SBFU01000156.1 GCA_006227785.1 Burkholderiales bacterium | reverse complement strand
TCGGAAGCTTCACCTATGTCATCCGCGGCACGCCACTGCTGATCCAGGTCTATCTGATCTACTACGGCGTCGCCCAGCTGGAATGGATACAGGCGCGGTGGGACACCGTCTGGCCCTGGACCCACTTCAAGGACGCCTTTTTCTGTGCGTTGCTGGCCTTCAGTCTGAACACGGCCGGTTACACGGCCGAGCTGCTGGCGGGCTCCATCCGCGAAACCGCGGCTGGCGAAATAGAAGCGGCCCATGCCATGGGCATGAGCCGCTGGCAGGCCATGCGCCGCATCGTGATGCCCAGTGCCATGCGACGAACCCTGCCCGCCTACTCGAATGAGGTGGTGATGATGCTGCACAGCACCAGTCTGGCCAGCACGGTGCCAGGCATGCTGGACATCACTGCCGCGGCCAGCCGCATCTACTCGGACTACTACCTGCCCTTCGAAGCGTATCTGTTTGCCGCGGCCATCTACCTGGTCATCACCTTCATGCTGGTCGGTGTTTTCCGGTTGGCCGAAAAGCGCTTCCTGGGCCACCTGGCGCCCCGGGTGCATTGAGTCCCTGAGATGGAACGCCGGGAACACCTGTTGACAGGCGGCAGTATCGGCCAGCAGCGGCAACTGGTGAGCCTGCATTTCGGCGCGCCAGGCGCACGCAAAGTCTACCTTCAGGCCAGCCTGCATGCTGAGGAGCTGCCGGGCATGCTGGTTTTGCACCACCTTCGGGAGCTCCTTCGAACGGCCGAGTCTTCGGGTCACCTGCAGGGCGAGGTCGTTCTGGTGCCCGTGGCCAACCCGATCGGTCTCTCCCAGCGCGTCAACCACAAACCCACCGGTCGCTTTGAACTGGACACCGCGCAGAACTTCAATCGCCACTACCCGGATCTGGCGGACGCCATCCTGGAGCAGGCGCGCTCGGCGCTCGGGCCGAATCCGGCCGAAAACACACGCGCTGTTCGCGCGCTGGTCGGCCGTTGGCTGGACGCGTGGGCGCCTGCGACAGAACTGGACGCCCAGCGACGCACCCTGCTGCGACTGGCCCACGACGCCGATGTGGTGATCGACCTGCACTGCGATTGCGAAGCGGTGATGCACCTGTACACCGAGGAGCCCTGCTGGCCGGCCATGGAGCCACTGGCCCGTTTGTTGGGCTGCCAAGCCGTCCTGCTTGCACAGGATTCGGGGGGCGGCCCCTTCGACGAGAGGTTGTCCGGCCTGTGGTGGCAGCTGGCGCAGCGGTTGCAGGCGGAGGGCTTGCATCACCCGCTCGTCCAGGCCTGTGCAAGCACCACGGTCGAGCTCAGGGGCGAAGGCGACGTGGACCACGCGCTGGCCCGTCGCGACGCCGCGGCCCTGATGGACTACCTCGTGCACGTCGGTGTCCTCGGTGGCCCGACGCCCTCCTTGCCCGACCTGCCCTGTGCCCCGACGCCGCTGGCCGGCTCCCAGACGCTGCGCTCCCCGCTGGCTGGCCTGGTTGCCTTTCTGGCCGAGCCTGGGCAGAAGGTGGCCGCCGGTGAGGCCGTCGCCGAGGTCATTGACCCGACCGCAGCCGACGCGTCCCGCGTTCACCGGGTCTGCTCCAGCGTCGACGGCGTCCTGTATGCGCGTGTCCGGGATCGCTACGTGCATGCCGGTGGCGAACTGGGAAAGATCGCCGGCGCCATTCCCTTTCGAACCGGTGACCTGCTGGGCGCCTGATGTTGCCCTGTTGTTCCACAACCGCCCATGACACCCACCTCGAACCCATCCGCTGATGAAACCATGGCCACCGCTCCCCTGCTGGAAGTGACGGATATCCACAAGCGCTTCGGCAGCAACGAAGTGCTCAAAGGTGTGTCGCTGACAGCCCGCGCCGGTGATGTCATCAGCCTGATCGGAAGCTCCGGTTCGGGCAAGAGCACGTTTTTGCGCTGTATCAACCTGCTTGAGAAACCCAACAGCGGTCGGATCGTCCTCGGGGGCGAAGAACTCCAGCTCCGACCAGACCGTCACGGCGAACTCCAGGCCGTCCAGCCGGCGCAGCTGCAACGGTTGCGTACCCGCCTGGCGATGGTGTTCCAGCACTTCAATCTGTGGGCCCACATGACGGTGTTGCAGAACATCATCGAGGCACCTGTGCATGTCCTGGGCATTCCGCGCGATCAGGCCGTCGAGACAGCCCGACGCTACCTGGATCGTGTCGGACTGAGGGGCGTGGAGGACCGCTACCCGGCCCACATGAGCGGCGGCCAGCAACAAAGGGTGGCGATCGCCAGGGCGCTGGCGGTCGAGCCGGCGGTCATGCTGTTCGACGAACCGACCAGCGCACTGGATCCGGAGCTGGTCGGTGAAGTGTTGCGTGTCATGAAGCTGCTCGCTGAAGAAGGTCGGACCATGCTGGTGGTCACGCACGAGATGGGCTTCGCGCGCGAGGTGTCCAATCACCTGATCTTCCTGCACCAGGGCAGGATCGAGGAGGAAGGCGCTCCAGCCGACGTGCTGGCGCGCCCGCGCAGCGAACGTCTGGCCCAGTTTTTGTCGGGCAACCTCAAGTAGCGCTTGCCTGCCCACACGGGCTGCACTCTGATGCGAAGAAATGCGCCATCAAGGGTGTGCAATTGCGCCATTCGGCTGACCTGATTCCGCGCGACCATCGCATGCACGGCAAGGCGCCTGGCCCATGCCGGTTCCAACACGAGCAAAGGAAATGCGATGAGCACGCTGGAATCCATCTTGTCGAACACCGCCCGCAACGGACTGGGGGCCTCGGCCCTGACGGCACTGGCCGCCCAGATGCAGGGCAAACTGGTGAGCAAACTGGACACCGACGGCAGCGGTGGTGTGGATCAGGGCGAGTTCAAGGCCGCACTGGACAAGCTGTCTGAAAAAATGGGCATGCCCGTGACCGAGGATCCGAACACGCTGTTTGGTGGCGTCGACACCGACGGCGACGGTTCGCTCAATGGCGGGGAACTGGTCAATATGGTCTCGGGCCTGCTGCAATCGGTCAGCGGCGAGGGCACCATGGCCAGCTTCGGCGCCAAATCTGCCCGGACACCCGGTTCTGAGGGCGGACTGTTTGCCCGACTGGACGGCAATGGCGACGGCCATCTGTCCCGGGCCGAGTTCACGGAAGGCGTCAACCAGGCCGGTGCAGGCATGGCCGTCGGTCACGCCCCTGTTGTCCATCGATTTGCCAGCTTCAGCACATACACCACCTTCGATATGGGTGGTCTGGCTCCTGGCGGCATGATGCCCGGCTGGATGCCCATGGGATGGGCGCCCGTCATGCCCGGCTGGCAAGTGACTCCCGCCGCCCACGGCTCTGCCGCACCTGCGTCGCCGGTGGCTGCCGCACCGACATCGGCATCCGCGTCCCCTGCGCCAGAGGCGATCAAGCCTGCCGACGCGCTCAACGCCTTGCTCAATGGCGCCGACAGCAACCAGGACGGGCAGATCAGTCCAACCGAGTTGTCGGCGCTGGTGTCGCAGCTGGGCTCACAACTGGAAGCGGCCGCACAGCTGACCAACCGCATGTCTCCCTTGAGCGACAACAGCCAGAACGCCCAGGCCTGAGCCTTCGCGGTCAGGGATGCAGCGTCAGCTGCCTTTCCCAGCCTTCCGGTTGCATGCGCAACGGTCGCAGGCGAACATCGGCCCACGATGGGCTCATGTCCCGATAGCGCCGGGACATCACGTGACCACTCTGCCCGGTCTGGTAGATGAACAGGTCCTGCCCGGCGTCCGACAGGTCGTAGATGGCCCTGAGGCTGGCTGCATGGCGGTTGGCGAACGGCGCATCGGCTTTGTCCAGGTGGTACTGGCCCACATTGAGGGTGAAAGGATCGCCACCGGTGGGCGCGCGCACCTCAAACCAGGGCGCCAGGTAAGGCACGTTGCTGAACGGCCGGTGCACTGAGATCGCCGGGTGTGCCCTGTCCCATCGCCATGAACGCGGGTCGCGCCCTTGCTCCTTTGCGATCCGCTCCAGGGCGCGGTCCAGGGCGGTGGTCACTGCGGCGGCACATCCTCCCTCGCCACACCAGTGGGCATCGTTACGCTCCAGGATGAGCTCCACCGCCGAGCGGAACAGACGCTTGCCGTACAGCTTTTCAAAGCGCGCCTTGCCCAGACGCCCGCCAATCACGTCCCGGGTGAATTCGTCAACCCAGACGCTGTAGATCAGCGGGCCGGCCGCGTCACCGCGCATCACACCATCAAAGTCCGCCAGCACCCGCAACGCGGCTTCACCCAGCTCGTGCGCGGGCTTGGCCGCCCGCAAATAGGGCAGCAGGCGCCGGGTCGATTCGGCGTGCAGGTCAGCCTGCATCAGCCGGAAGCTCTCGGGCGAGTGGCGGTCCCGAGCCTGCAGCAGTTGTTCGATGCGCTGCTGCCGGTAGGGCATCACCCAGTCCTGCGTCAGAAAGTGCGGATAGTCAGGCCCATGCACCCGTTGGTTGGCGGTCGCGATCCAGCCTCTTGAACCGTCATCGAAAGGCGTCTCGTCATAGGGCAACCAACCGATCCAGTCGTAACGGGCATCCCATCCGGGGGACGGCGCAACACCCTGAATGTCGTTGTCGACGTGGCGCAAGGGTACCCTGCCAGCTGCCTTGAAGGCGATGCGGCCAGCCCTGTCCGCCATCAGCACACTCTGCATGGGTGCATGCATGTTTGCAAACGCACCGATCAGGTCCTCGACAGAGCGGGCCCTGTTCGCGGCCAGACTGGCATCGATGTTGCGCACATCGTCGTCGAGAGCGGTCCAACGCAAGGCCAGTACATGGCGCGAGGTATCGATGACATCTGCGTAGCGAGACTGCGCGTCGCTGATGACCGGACCATGACGTGTGTGTCGGACCCGATGCTCAACATCTGCCGCGCCCTTGACCGCTATGCGTTCGACCCGCTCGTCGAAGGGCATCCAGCGCGGCAGGCCGTCATCCGACGGAACGCGGTAAAGCGACGGGTCATCCGGATGGAGCTGCTCCAGATACAGGTCCTGCACGTCAGGGCCGGTGTTGGTGAATGCCCAGGCTGCCTCACGCGTGCGCCCGAGGACGACCACGGGGGCGCCGGGCAATGTGGCGCCCACCACATCCAGACCCTTGTGCGATGCGACATCGGGCGCCTGCAAACGGGCGAAATACCAGAGCGCTGGCGCGCTCAGGCCCAGATGGGGATCGTTCGCCAGCAGCGGTGCGCCGCTTTCGCTCCGCTCACCAGAGACCACCCAGTTGTTTGAGCCTTTTCCTTCATTGCTGCCCGGATCATCCAGCCAGGCCAGCACACCACCTTGGCTCTGGGAGCGCTGCTCGGTGGGCGCACCTCGTCGGTACACATCAAGATCCTGGTACAGCGTGGCCAGATCGGCGGTAGCCGCTGGCCGCTCACCCGGATAGGGAGGAAACAATGTCCACAGCGCTTCTGTGTCGATGACCTCCAGGGCTGTCAGCCGTGCGAATTCGTTGCCCCAGTTGCCGCCCAGGTCAAGGGCCATCATCAAGGACCAGCCGACGCTGTCTTCGGGCGTCCAGTATTGCCCGCTTCGCGCCTCGTCAGTCGGGTCTGCGCCCAGAACGAGGAACTCCAGCGGCAGGGCCTGCTCCTGACCGGCAAAAAACGCGTTGACCCCATCGGCGTAGGCCCGCAGCGCGACCTGGGTATCCTGGCTGAGTCCCTGGAGCTGTCGACTGGCGGCGCGGTGAATGCCCAGTGTCCGCATCAGCTTGTCGGTTTCGAGTGTGGTGGAACCAAACACGGCGGACAGCTCACCGCGCATCAGACGCCGGTTGAATTCGAGCTGCCATGCGCGCTCCTGGGCATGCACATAGCCCAGCGCCATCCAGGCATCCCTGGGGTCCCGGGCCAGGATATGGGTCACATCGCTGGCGTCTCGATTGACCTGAACCTCATGCTGCAGCCCCGCCAAGGCCAGGCGCCCGTCCAGTCGGGGCAGGCTGCGCCAGCCGTAGACCGACAGAGCGACCACCAGCAGCAGTGCAACGGACAGAAGCAGCGTCAGGACCCGGAAAACCCAACGCATGGCTTGGCCTCCTCAGGTTCAGGACGTTGGCACTTGGGCATTCAAGGCAGCCGCGAGTGGCCGAGCACCATGGCGCCATCCACCAGCCGGAAGGTCACGGTGGGTGCGCTGTAGTCGGTGAAGGCGGTTCCCATCGCGATTTCACCGTCACTGTGCAGCAGGCACTCCTGCCTGCGCAGTGAGATCACATTGTCGGTTCCGGCAAAGCGGACCCAAGTTCCGTAACTGCTGACGTCTTCAAGCACATAGTTGCCCGAGCGGATGTCCAGGGTGGCATGGATGCGGGAAACGCGCGGGTCATTCACCACGAAATCGGCCTCCGGGATGCGGCCGATCTTGACCGGCAGATCGGTGATGTCGAAGGCCCGGCTGGCATCCAGCCAGCCCAGTTGAATTCCTCCGAACACCGACTCCGGGGTCATGGCCATCGAGTGCAGATCGGAAGGCAGTGTCAGGAACTCCGACAGCATCTCGGGCTGCCACTCGATCCGGAACACCTCGCAGGGCTCTGCCCGACCCTTGATGCGCATGGGCCCCAGGCTGCGGCTTCGCACGCCGTGGCGCGCCCCGAGCTTTCGGATGACCGTGTCGGTCACCAGAATCTGCTCCGGACCGGCGAGGTCACTCAGGCGAGAGGCCACGTTGACAGCATCACCAAAGCAATCGCCATCCACCTGAACCACCTGCCCACGGGCCATGCCGATCTGCATCTGTAGCTTCAACCGCTTCGGCCATTGGGCCACCCGCTGAGAGTGCTCCTGCTGTATTTGCGACATCGTCTCGACGGCCAGCCGGTTGTTGGTGAAGGACAGCAAAACGCCATCGCCCAGCATCTTGACCACCTTGCCGCCATTTTCCAGCCCTTTGGCCCCGATCCACTGCGTGAGCTTGGTCACCGCCCTCGTTGCCCGGTCATTGCCCAACGTCTCGAACACGGAGACGCTGCCGGTCAGGTCGACAAAGGCGATGGTCAGTTCAGCCATGAGGGGAAAGCGGGTAGATGTGCATTACATCACATGCTCCAGCGGGTTTCTGCCGCGCTGCTACCGCATCAAAACACTGAGAACTATGTCACGGAAGTCCTGCGTGTGACACCGCCGGTCGGCCGTCCAGCTTGCATTTCTTGCCTTTGGTCTGGCATCCGATGGCATTAACAGGAACAGGGGGCGAGTGGCCCAAATGGCGGTTTCTATTTCAAAGGTATACAGATGTTTCAAGGAACAAGTGAACCTCGCCCGGTAAATCCATGATTCATCTGTTGTTTTTTTTGGTTTTTGTCGCGTTTACGCGCTTGCCAGCCGGCGTCCGCCCGTATATCGTTCAGCCATAAAACAGTGTCGTTGAGGAATCCACCATGCGTCTCATCAAGCCAGGCTTGCGCAACAGCATCTCGGCTCTGCTAGGAACCGAAGTCCGGAAGGCTTCGCCCGAAGCATTGGAACCGGTGCGCCAGGCCATGCTCGGTGTGTTGGGAGACGAGGGTTCCAGGCTCTATCCGCAGCTCAGCCGCAAGCTGCGCTACCTGCACGACGCCCATGCCCTCTGGTACGCCCGGGCCGAGATGGTGGCCGCGCTGAGCGCCATGCACGGCGAGGCCAAGGCGGTCACCATGGTGCAGTCACTGACCCCGGTGTTCAAGGGTCTGGTCCCCAAGAGCCTGATGGACGCCTCGAGCCGCCAGCGTCATTGACCCTTTGGCGGTTCGGCCGCATCAGCCCCAATAAAGCAGGGCATCCCTGCCCTCCAGCATCAGCGACACCCGCTCTCCCACCGGCAGCAGCACCTTGGTCGGCACGTGACCAAAGGGCAGGCCGGTCAACACGGGCACTTTCACCTGCGACCGCAGCCAGTCCACCACGGACTGCAACTTGAACCCCCGATCGTGTGGCACCGTCTTGTAGCGGGTGAAAGCGCCGAGCAGGATGGCTTTCTGCTTGCCGAGCACGCCGGCATGCAGCAGTTGCGTCAGTTGGCGTTCGATCCGGTACGGATGCTCGTTGACATCCTCCAGGAACAGCACCCCCCCTTCGACCGCCGGCAGGTAGGGTGTGCCCACCAGTGACCCGATCACCGACAGATTGCCTCCCCAGAGCACGGCCTTGCTGACCCGCATGGACGGCTGCCCTGTGCGGCGGTCCACTGGCAGAGCGCCGACATCTCTTGACGGCAAACGCCAGCCGCTGCCCTCGCCTTGCCCACACAGCAGATCATCAAAACACGCCTGCATGATGTCATCCGGTTGCTCGGCGCCGAAGTCCTCGCCCAGGGCGGGTCCAGCCCAGGTCACGGCGCCTGTGCGCGCCAGCAAGGCACACTGAAAGGCTGTGAAGTCGCTCAGACCGACAAAACGGGTGCCCCGTTCAATCGCTTGGGCCAGGGGCCGGTAGGGTAATGCGGGCAGGATGCGTGTCAGGCCGTATCCGCCACGCGATATCAGGGCGACATCGGCCTTGCTGGCCGCCGCGCGACCGATCGCAGCCACCCGGGTGGCATCATCACCGGCAAATCGCAGGTGGCTGCTCAGGGCCGCCTCGTCGACTTCAACCTCATGACCCAAGGCCTTCAGGTGGCGTACACCGCGTCGGAAAGCCGCCTTGTCGCGCACGGCGCTTGAGGGGGAAAAGATGTAGATGTGGCTCATGCTAGGTCCTTGAAATGCTCGATGGCAAGCCGGGCGATGCTTTCTCCCTGCTCCTGGACAAAATGGCCAGCCTCCGGCAGGAGCACGGGTTCGGGGCACCCCCGAATGTCGGCATGCAGACCTCGCATCACCGGCTCGCCCAGCACCGGATCGCGCTGGCCGATCAGCATCAGGCTTTTTCCCTGCCATTGCCGGCGCCAGAATTCTCGCGCCGCACGAGAGACAGCGGCGCCCTCGCTGTCAGGAAATTCCGGCACCATGTCCGGAAAGGCCCGCAGGGCTGCCCGATGGCCACGATCAGGAAAAGGGGCGTTGTACGCCGCGCATTCAGCATCGCTGAGCTGGGGGTTGCCCCGACGAAACAGGCGGCCGACATCGAAATCGGGCTTCTGTCGGCACATGGCGCGCCAGTCCAGGAACCCGGGTGAAAGAGGTACCTCTCCGGTCGCCAGCAGGGTGTTCATCACCAGCAGACCTTCGTAGCGGTGCGGTGCAGCCATGGGCAAGGTGAGCCCCAGCAGCCCCCCCCAGTCCTGCACCGCGAGAATCACCCGCCGCAGATCCAGGTGCTCGATGAATTCGAGCAGGATCTGACGATGCCACTCGAACCGGTGTACCTGGACTTTCTTGGGTTTGTCGCTGCGTCCAAAGCCGATCAGATCGGGGGCCACCACGCGGTCACCTGCCGCGAGCAAGGGCGGGATGATCTTTCGGTACAGATAGCTCCAGGCCGGGTTGCCGTGCAGCAGCAGCCAGGTGCGCGCCGCCGTCACGGGCCCCTCGTCCAGATAGTGCATGCGCAATCCATCAAGGGATGGCAGGTGGCTGAGGTAGTGGGGTTCCCAGGGGTAGCCTGGCAAGTCCTCAAAGGCCGATTCAGGACAGCGCACGGCATCTTCGCGCAGCGGTTGGGGGTTGCCGCGTCGATGCTGGAAGAAGGCTTTCAGAAGTGCCCCGCCCTCTTCTGCCAGCACGCCGCCGGTCACGCGCGTCTGGTGGTTGAGGGCGACCTGCGCGAACAGGTCGGTCACCGAGCCAGCGGATCCAGTCTTGGGATCGGGTGCGCCGAACACCACCCTGTCCAGACGGGCATGCAACATGGCGCCACTGCACATGGCGCAGGGTTCCAGCGTCACGTAAAGGCTGCAACCATCCAAACGGTAGTTGCCCAGGGTCGCCGCCGCCTCACGCAAGGCCACGATTTCAGCATGCGCGGTCGGGTCATGTGACTTCACAGGCCTGTTGTGGCCTCGACCCAGCACCACGCCGTCCCTGACCACGACCGCACCCACTGGCACCTCGCCAAGGTTGGCCGCCAGCTGCGCCTGCTCCAGAGCCTCGCGCATCCATCGCACATCATCTTCGCAGGCTGGCAGAACCGTATTCATGGCGCCTCCAACAGACCGCCGTGGCGCTGCACGGCTTCATAGGGTGATGGCCTGGGCTCCACATGGCCTACCGAACAGCCCGGAGATCGCCCCGTCCCGGATGGCCTCATTCCCACTCGATGGTGGCCGGTGGCTTGGAGCTGACATCGTAGGTCACCCGGTTGATGCCACGGACTTCGTTGATGATGCGTCCGGACACCCGCTTGAGCAGGCTGTACGGCAACTCGGCCCAGTCGGCGGTCATGAAGTCGCTGGTCTGCACGGCACGCAGGGCCACAACGTAGTCATAGGTTCGGCCGTCTCCCATCACCCCCACACTTTTGACTGGCAGGAAGACAGTGAATGCCTGGCTGGTCAGTTCATACCAGCTCTTGCCGCTGTGGGGTTCGATGGTGGAACGCAATTCTTCGATGAAGATGGCATCGGCCCGGCGCAGCAGGTCCGCGTATTCCTTCTTCACCTCGCCCAGGATGCGCACGCCCAGGCCAGGCCCAGGGAACGGGTGCCGGTAAACCATGTCGTGGGGCAGTCCAAGTGCCACACCGAGCTCCCGAACCTCATCCTTGAACAGGTCACGCAGCGGCTCCAGCAGCTTCAGGCCCAATTGCTCGGGCAGACCCCCGACGTTGTGATGGCTCTTGATGGTCACCGCCTTCTTGCTCTTGGCACCGCCAGATTCGATCACATCTGGGTAAATTGTCCCTTGTGCCAACCACTTGGCGCCTTTTTTTGATGCATCACTTGAAGTCAGTTTGGCCGCCTCGGCCTTGAAGACCTCCACGAACTCGCGGCCGATGATCTTGCGCTTGGCTTCCGGATCGTTCACACCCGCCAGGTGGCCCAGAAATTGGTCGGCCGCGTCCACACGGATCACCTTGGCGTGCAGCTTGCCGACGAACATCTCCATCACCATGTCGCCCTCGTTCAGGCGCAGCAGTCCGTGGTCGACAAAGACACAGGTCAGCTGGTCTCCGATGGCCCGGTGGATCAGGGCTGCCGCCACCGATGAGTCGACGCCACCCGACAGACCCAGGATCACCTCTTCGTCGCCCACCTGCTCGCGGATGCGATCGACCGCTTCGGCAATGTGGTCACGCATCACCCAGTCCGGGTTGGCCGCGCAGATTTCCAGAACGAACCGCTCCAGGATCGCTCGGCCATGCACCGTATGGGTCACTTCCGGATGGAATTGCACGGCATAGAAGCCCCTCGCCTCGTCAGCCATACCGGCGATCGGGCAGCTGTCGGTGCTGGCCATGAGCTTGAATCCCGGCGGCATTTCCGTCACCTTGTCGCCATGGCTCATCCAGACCTTGAGCATCCCGTGGCCCTCTGGGGTGTGGAAGTCGGCGATGTCCTTGAGCAGGGCGGTGTGGCCGCGTGCCCTGACCTCCGCGTAGCCGAACTCGCGGGTGTTGGAGCCCTCCACCTTTCCGCCCAGCTGCTGGGCCATGGTCTGCATGCCGTAACAGATGCCCAGAACCGGCACGCCGAGACGGAACACCTCGTCGGGCGCCTTGTCGTCGACTTCGTAAACACTGGCGTGGCTGCCGGAGAGGATGACACCCTTGAGCATGCCATCCGAGGCGTACTGCCTGATCCATTCATCGCTGACGTCACATGGATGGACCTCGCAATAAACATGGGCCTCGCGCACGCGCCGCGCAATGAGCTGGGTCACCTGGGACCCGAAATCGAGGATGAGGATCTTGGCGTGTTTCATGTGTTTCGGGCACCCACAGGTGCCGGTTGTCGCAGGTTTCCTATCCGGACCTGCTGTGAAAAGTTGCACCTGCCGGTCGGTTCGGTAGCGGCAGCTTGCACGGCCTCATTGAGCGCCATCAGGCAGTCATGGGAAGCAGTTTGGGACGGCAGCGGGCGTGGATGGCCAGCGTCAGCCAGGCCGTGAAGGCGCCCAGGGCAATGCCTCCGATCGCATCAAGCAAGACATGCTGGCGGGTCGACAATGTCGACAAGACGATGGCCACGCACCAGATGGCATTGCCCCAGCGCCAGCGCTGGCCCAGTGCCATGGCCCGGATCTGTGCATCCAGCCAGGCAGCACTGAAAACACCGGTCGCCACATGCAAAGAAGGGAATGCGTTCCCCGGCGCATCGACACCGGAGAGCAGGTTCCACGGGTGGCTGGCCGGAAGGCCGTATCCGGCTGGCACCATGGTGGGCCACCAATAGAAAAAGCTCAGCCCCAGCGCACACACGAGTGCGATGGCCAGCCCGTAATACAGGAGATGAGCAAACGAAGGCTGCAAGGCGGCGGGCAGGCTGGTGTAAATCCACAAAGATGCATAGAACACCCATGCAACAGGATGAAAAGGCAGCATGCCGTCCCAGGTCAGCAGGGGCATTTCGACCGGCGCCACCCGAGGATGTTCCAGCAAGTGGAAATAGAAGAGGAAGAAGCCCCACATGAAGGCGGTCGTGCCGATCGCCTTGAGCCACCACCACGTCCGAAAGCGCTGCATAAGGCGGGTCAAGGGGGTTGATGGCGACATGGACCTCCAATTATAGGTAGTCGGACGGGCCGATTTGCTGTCACAAGCAGCGACGAAGGCGCAGGCGCGCGGACATACAATCGTCCGGTTCCATTCCAGTTTGCCTTCGCATGCTTCGAGACACGATTCAGCGCTTTCTTGTCGACTCCGCCCAGGTCGATCCGGCCAAGTTCCAACAACCCGGACTCCGTGTGGCCGACCTCGACCTCGATTCGCTGGGGCTGGTGGAGATGCTCTTCGAGGTGGAGGATCGCTATGGCTTTCAGATCAAGGAGCCCATGCGGTACATGGACATGACATTCGACGAGATGGTGTCGGACATCGAGCAGGCCGTTCGCGACCACCATGGAGGCAGGCTGCCCGAGGATGGACGTGCCACGAACTGACAAGGCCAATGCCGTCTGGATCACCGGCATAGGGGCCTTCTGCCCATTGGGAGCCGATGCCGCCTCCAGCATGGACCGGGCGTTGGCTGGCCATGGCGCCATCGGATCTGCGCCGGCCAGCGTCTGCGAGTGGATGCCAGGCAGCCTGGCCGCACAGGCGCCGGACCCCCTGCCCTGGCTGGATCGTCAAGGCCAGTCCCTGGACCGGGCCACCCAGCTGGCCCTGGTGGCCTGTGGCGAAGCTCTGTCGCAATCCGGTCTCTTGAAAGAGCCGGTGCCGGTGGACCGCAACCGGATCGGGATTTACGGTGGCATTGGTTTCGGTGGAGCCCAGACGATCGATGCGCTGTACACGCGTTACCACGAGGCCGTGGCGAACCATGCACAGACAGGGCGCAATCCGACCCTGATGCACCCCTTGTCGGTGCCCCGCATGATGCCCAATGCCCCCGTGGCCGCGGTTTCCATGAAGCATGGCTTGCGCGGCAGCAGCTACACCTACAGCGTGGCCTGCGCGTCTTCAGCCGTGGCATTGGGAGAAGCGATGCGTGCGCTTCGGCAGGGCTGGATGGACGCTGCGGTTGTATTCGGCACGGAAGCCATGATCAATCCGGGGGCCTACATGGCCTGGAACGCCCTTCGTGTGCTAGCCACCAACGACGGAACGGATGCGTTCATGAGCTGCAGACCCTTCGACCGGCAGAGAAGCGGTTTTGTGCTGGGTGAAGGCGCCGCCTGTCTGGTGCTCGAACGGGCCGACCTCGCGGGTGAACGAATGGCCAAGCCGTTGGCCGAACTCTGTGGTTATGGCACCAGCAGCGATGCGACCCACCTGACGGCGCCCTCACGTGAGGGACAAGAAAGGGCCATGCGGGACGCCCTTGCCGATGCCGGCCTGCTGCCGGAGGACATCGGCTACCTCAATGCGCATGGAACGGCCACCGAAGCGGGCGACACCATCGAGGCCCAGTCGATCCGCAGCGTCTTCGGCTCCCACACCGACCACCTGCCTGTCAGTTCGACCAAGGGACTTCATGGGCACCTGATCGGAGCAGCCGGTGCGCTGGAATTGGCTCTGTCAGTCATGGCCCTGCACCGGGGTGCACTGCCTGCGACGGCCGGTCTGGTGGAACCGGACCCGTCGTGTGACCTGCTCCATATCCTCAAGTCGGCGCGTCCCGCGCCTGGACTGAATGCCGTCATGAGCAACTCGTTTGCCTTTGGCGGAAGCAATGCGTGCCTGATCGCGCGACGGGTGCCCTGAAGCACCCTATGACAGCCTCCTCGGTCTCAGCCGCTGCAATGTCTGACCGCAGCTTTGATGTGGTGGCGCTCCTCGATCTGCTGCCCCATCGGGGCTGCATGCTCATGCTCCGCCGTCTGACCGTGCATGGCGACAGCACCTTCACCGGTGAGGCCTGCTGGCAGGATGACCACCCCTTTGTCCAGGCACTCGGCAACCACACGGTCCCCGCCACACTG
>SBFU01000149.1 GCA_006227785.1 Burkholderiales bacterium | reverse complement strand
ACTCACAGGCCGGTCCATTCCCGCACCGCCGCGATCGGCCGGCGGAACAGGTAGAAGCCCAGCGTCACCCACTCGCCCGAGATGCGGGCGGTGCCGCGAAGGCCGATCCGCGGCAGAGTCTCGCCGTCATCGAAGCGGGCGCGCAGCCGGTAGGACGCGACGTCGTCCGGGCTGGGTGTGGCCTGGTAGCTGGCCTCCATCAGCTGGCCCGCGCGCGGACGCAAAGGGTCGGTGTGCAGGAACAGCTGGACCGGTGCGCCCGGCTCCAGATTGATGGCGTCCGCCACGGCCAGCCAGATCAGCACCCCCGCGTCTTCGGGCTGCGCCAGTTGCATCACGCGCTCGCCCGTCTGTACCGGACGGCCCAGCCAGTCGTTGACGTCGGCAAAGATGGCCACACCGTCGCGGTCGGCACGTACCTCCACCCGCTGCGTCAGCGTTTCGACCGCGGCCAGCTCCGCTTCTTTTTCCCGCACCCGCCCCATCAGCATGGCCAGGTCGGCCCGACCTCGGATGTCGTCAAAGGCCCGTTGCTGGGCAATATGGGCATCCACCCGGGCCACTTCCAGTGCCTTCAGGGCCACCTCGCGCCGGTTCTGTATCACCGAATCGTCGAGCGAGAACAGCAGATCACCGGTCTTCACCCGGCTGTTGGGCGCGATGCCAAAGCTGCCGATGACCCCCTCCTGCGGGGCCGCCACGGCCACGGCACTGAGGGCAATGACTTCGGCCGGCGCCAGCACCGACAGGCGAACGGGGATAAACAGGGCCAGTACCAGCGCGGCAAGCACCAGGTTGCGGCGGCGCCCCTGCAACCAGCGCCGCACCCGGGCGCTCCAGCCGCGCGCCTTGGCATGACGAAGCGACGCCAGGCAATGACCGTAGCTCAGGTGCAGCCGCTCCAGCAGCCCGAGGTCACGATCGGTCCACGGCGTTTCCCGGGCATACAGCGCCATGCCCAGCCGTTCGCCATCGCGACCATGGAGTGGCACCAGCAGCAGGTGTTCGGGCAACCATTCGGACCAGCCCGGTTGGTCGGCTTCGGCGGCATCGGCGTGGTCGATGCGGTGCATCTGTCCGTCGTTGGGCAGCCGTCGCGCAAACTGTGCCATCCAGACCGCAAACGGCGAGTCCTCGGCCACACTGACCAGGCCCGAGGCGGCCACCAGCTTCAGACGCTCGCCCGACCACTCGAACAACGCAGCCTGTCGATAAGGGGTCAGTGCGTGGGTTTCATTGACGATGGTGAACCGCAGGCCCGGCGTGTCGGCGGCCGTCAGCGCGCGCGACTCGATCTGGAGCAGGATGTCCAGATCGGCGGCCTCGTTCATGGCCACAGGGTCAGCGCAGGTTCGGGAAGCGGGCGACGCCGCTCATGCCGGGCAGCAGGTCCGGATAGACCCGCATCATGGCCGCCTCCAGTTCGATGGTCTGGCTGACCGGATCGATGCGGCTGTTGATCCGCTGGATCCGGGCCGGATACGCTTTGCCGGTCTCGTCGATCGTGACCTCGAACTCCTGGCCGATCTTCAGCGCGGACGTCCATCGGGATGGCACATTGAGCTTGAGAAGAAGCACGCCCCGACGCACGAGATCGATCATGGGTTGACCGGGCGTCACCGTCATGTGGCTGCGCACATGCAGACGCGACGTGTAGCCATCCCAAGGTGCGCGGATGGCGCACTGGGAGATCTGGTAGGCGATCAGTTCGCTCTGGGCTTTGGCCTTGGCCACCGCGCTGGCGGCCAGGGCCACCTCGACATCGCTTGCCTGTTCAAGCCCCTGCATGCGCAGCTTGGCTTCGTATTCCTCGGTCGCCGACGCCAGGTCCGCCTTGGCCATGCCCGCACGGGCCTCGTGTTCGCCGCAGTCCAGTGAGACCAGGACGGCTCCCTGTCGAAACGGCCGGCCCAGACCGGTGTGCACCTCGGTGATGCGGCCCGCGATCGGGCTGGCCAGCACCGTTTCGCCGTTGGGCAGAACCAGGACCCGGACTGTCTCAGGCGAAGGTGCCGAAACCCCACTCCCCGCTCCTCCGGTCTGCGACCAGGCACCGAAGGCCAGACCGGACAACACGGAGGCCAGCAACAGCCGGCGAACAGACGTCAATCGCATATCACTCGTTTTCAAACCAGTTCTTCAGATCACCCAGATTGGCATTGAGCGCCGCCACCAGGCTGGACTCGTACACCGACCGGCGCGCGTTTTGCGGAATCGTAGTCGCAAACCGGGCTTCCTGGCGGACGGCGCCCGCCGTATCGCGCACGCGCAGGGTCCAGGCGGCACGCTCCAGGCCCAGCCGATCTCCGGACTCAAACGAAAGTTCCAGCGGAATGCCGCCCTGGTCATCGGCAGGGATGTCGTGGCGGGCCAGCAGGTCCTTGGCCAGAGCCGTCATGCGGACCTTCTGCACCGGGTCGCTGATGCCGGTGACCTGAACGGCCACACCCGGCGCGCGACCAAACAGGTTCGATGACATGCTGAAAGCGTCCTTCTCGGTGGCCTGCAGGTGGTCACGGACGCGCTGGGTCAGCTGGGCCAGGTCGTTGCCTTCAAAGTCGTCGGCAATCGGATCAAAGCCCAGCGTGTTGTAGAGACGGCCAAACGCGATATGGGCGTTGGCATAGGCGTTGGCGCGCTGGTAGGCGCCGAGCACCGAGCGGGCCTGGGTGCGGATGGCTTCCAGTTCGCTGTCGAGCTTGGCGGTCACCGAAGCGCGCGTGAAATCGGCCAGGCGCTTGTCGACCTGCGACGCCTGATCCGCCAGCTTGAAGTCCTCCAGAGCCATGCGGTAACGCTCGGCACTGATGCGAGTCTGTGTCAGGATGGCCATGGACAGTGCCATGCGACGGGCTTCGTCGGTCTGTTCCTGGTATTTCTGGGCATCGCGCATGGCGGGCAACGCGGCCAGGCGCATCAGGTTCCAGGCGATATTGACGCCACCTTCGGACCAGCTGTTGTTGAACAGGAAGCGGTTGCTGTCGTACTGCCGACCGAAATTGAAGGAAATACCGGGCAACATGCCGAGGACCTGCTTGCGGGCTTCTGCCGCGGTGATGCGTTTGCGCAGGTCTTCCTCGCGCAGTTCCGGGCGTTGCAACAAGGCCATTTCTTCCAGCTTGGCCACGTCGCGCGGTGCGGCGGGCAGGACAGGTTCCTGGGCTTCGGCCACCGTGAACGCCACACCCGGTGGCACGTTCATCAGGGCGGCCAGTTCCCGCTTGGCAAACTCGAGGTCCTGGCGCCGTTGGTTCAGCAAAGAGGTGGCGTCCAGCAGGGCGCGCTGGTACGCCAGGGCCACCCCCGGCGGAATGACGCGCTGGGTTTCGGCTTCGCGTGAGCGCGACAGGGCCTGCTGGGCGCGCTCGAGGATTTCGTCGGCCTGGGCGGTGAGGCGTTGGGCACCCAAGGCCCGCCAGTAGGCGGCACGCACATCCTGCAGCAGGTTCTGCACCACCTTGCGGCGACGCTCCTCGGCGATCAGAAACTGGTCACCCTGCTGCTTGGCCCGGTAATAGGACACCCCGAAATCGAGCGCATTCCACGAAAAAGTGATACCGCGCAGGTTGCGCGAGCGCTCGTCCGATGACGTCGGGTTGGTGGACTCCACACCATCGAGCAGGCCGATGCTGGTGCCGCCGGAGAAGTTGTTGCGGTCCTGGTAGCCCGCCGAAGCCAGCACCTGGGGCAGCATGTCGTAGCTGGCATAGTTGGTCAGACCCTGGGCCAGTGCAGACTCCATCCGCTTGAGGCGGTAGTCCAGGTTGTAGCGCAGCGCCCTGGCCACCGCTTCTTCCATGCTGATCGGCCCACCGATCGGTGTCTGGTCGACATACATGCGCGCGGTGTCTTCCTTCACACGCGTCAGCACATCCTCCTTTTCCAGGGGCTTGGGTGTGACACTGCAACCGGCCACCACGGCGGTGACGGCCAGCAACAGGGCGCTGCGTCCAGCCAGCGTGGACACTCGGGAGGGGGAGGATTGAAGATTTGTCATGTTCTTTCTCTCAAAAGGCATCGGATCAGCCGGAAATCAGGCTACGGGTCAGGGGACGAGCGCTCACGCCTCGATCGGAGGCCATGCGTTGCAGCTGTGACCTGAATCCTTGGGCCGCCGCCGGCTGAATCTGGGCTTCCTGTGGGGGGACATCGGCGTTTTCGATGAAAACTGAAGTATCAACCGAGGCTTCTGTCGACTCTGTCACGGCGTGGGCCTGCTTCACCCCCCGTTTGCCTTCATCGGCTTGCACGGGCGCCTGCACCGGAGACTGAGAGGTCCTGTCAGCCGTTTCCGCCGGCTTGGGAGAACCCAGTCCGAAGGGATCCAGCAGGGACTCGAAGCCCGGTGTGGCCGATTGGTGGGCATCCAGCACAGCGCCGCGGACGGCGGACTCGAGCTGGGCGGCACGAACCGCCTTTTGAACAAACAGTCCTTCGTCGCTGGTCACCGGCAGGTGGCGCACCGCATGCTGCACATGGAGGGAGTGTTCAACCGTTTGCACCTCGCCCCGACCCAGCTCGCGGATCAGCGTTGGCGAATTCCCATCGGTCATCCCACCAAACAGCAGGCTGTCGGGCACCTGGCCCATCGCTTCCGCCATCAGCGGTGCACTGGCCTGGAAGGCGCCGAGTGAAGACCCGGCCAGCGCTCGTTCAGTGCTGGAACTGCCCACAGCGTAGAGCACGTGCAAGGCGGGGTCGGTGGCGATGGGCAGCGTCACCACGCCAGGTTGTCCGGAAGCCGGATTCCCACCCCAGTCGGGATTGCGAGGCGTGTCAACCGATTCCTCGGGCAGCACCGGGGTCACCGATGGTGGGGCTGGCGGCCCAGGCGGAGTCTGTGGCGGCCTCGGTACGTCGGACAGTTGCAGCTGGGCTGTGTCCGTCAGACTGCCGTCGCTGATGGTGTAGGTCACCGCGGGCACAGGGCCACTGTAGCCAGTCACCGGCGTGAACGTGAAGCTGCCGTCCGGGTTGATCAGCAAGGTCCCCACACCAGGAATGGTGGCGGTGTCACCTGCCAGATAGGTCACACCATCGACCTCGAAATCAACCACGGTCAGCGGATCGCCATCCACATCGCTGTCGTTGTCCAGCACATTGCCGCTCACCGCTTCGTTGAAACGCGTGGCAAGCACATCATCACTGGCCACCGGCGGATCGTTGACCGGGTTGACCGTCACTGTCACCGTCGCCGTGGACGTCCCGCCATTGCCATCGCTGATGGTGTAAGTGATGGTGTCTGTGCCATTGAAGTTGGCGTTGGGCGTGTAGGTCAGCGTTCCGTCGCCGTTGATCACCACCGACCCGTTCGGCGCCACCGCCGATGTGACGGTCAGGGGATCAGCATCGGGGTCGGTGTCGTTGGCGAGCACATCGATGGTCACCGGGGTGTCCTCATCGGTGGCAGCAACGTCGTCCGTGGCCACCGGCGCCGGGTTGCCGATGGTGAAGGTGAACACCTGGTCCACGCTGGCCCCCGAGGGGTCCGTGGCCGTCACCGTCACGCTGTACACACCGTCGCTGCCCGGCCCGCCCTGGCT
>SBFU01000496.1 GCA_006227785.1 Burkholderiales bacterium | reverse complement strand
ACGGGCACTTCTTCGGCGCGGCGCTGCAGGTCGAAGTCGCCGGTGTACCCGCGGGCTTCGAGCCATTTGCCCAGGGTGTTGCGCAGGATCTTGCGGCGCTGGCTGAACGCGGTCTGCACCAGGTCGCTGTAGGTGCCGAAGTCGATGGCCGGCGGCACCGTCAATGGCACCATGCGCACCACCGCGCTGTCGACGCGGGGCGGCGGGTCGAAACTTTCGGGCGGCACATACAGCACGTTCTCCATCGCGTAACGCCACTGCAACATGACCGACAGGCGTCCGTAATCGGAGGTGGCCGGAACGGCCACCATGCGGTCGATGACCTCCTTCTGCAGCATGAAGTGCTGGTCCTGCACCACGGCCACGTGATCGAGCAGGTGAAACAGAATCGGGCTGGAGATGTTGTAGGGCAGGTTGCCCACAACCCTGATCTTGTGCGCCCCCATGCGCCTGGCGAGCGCCGTGACGTCGACCTTGAGAATGTCCGACTCGACCACATCGAGCTGCGCGTGTGCACGCAGACGCACGGCAAGATCGCGGTCGAGTTCGATGACCGTCAGGTGGCCCAGACGCTCCACCAGCGGCTGGGTGAGGGCGGCCAGGCCGGGACCGATCTCGACCATGGGGTCGCCCGGCTGCGGCGCGATCGCGCGCACGATGGCGTCGATGATGGCGCTGTCGGTGAGAAAGTTCTGGCCGAAGCGTTTGCGGGGCAGGTGTTTCAAGGCGGACGGCGACGCAAGATCAGGGGCGCGGCGGATCCCGGAACTCCACATAGGCCCGGCCGCGCACCTCCTGCACCAACGCCTCCAGCGCGTCTTCGGCGCGCTGCCCCCGCAACTGGGCGCGCACCAGCTCACGCTGTTCGCGGTCCCCGAGCTCGCGTTCGCGCCGCTCGGCGACACGGATCAGGTGCACCCCGAAACGCGAGACCACCGGCTCGGACACTTCGCCCGGTCGCAGGGCGTTCATCGCCTGTTCGAACTCGGGCACGAACATGCCCGGCTCGGCCCAGCCCAGGTCGCCGCCCTGACGGGCAGAACCATCCTGGCTGAATTCGCGGGCCAGCGACTCGAAGCTGGCCTGACCGGACTGCAACTGGCGGCGCAGTCCCGACAGCCGCTCGGCCGCCTGCGCCTCGCTCAGCTGGGCCGTGGGTCTGATCAGGATGTGGCTGACGCGGGTCTGGATCACCTTTGCATTGGCAGCCGAACCGTCCTGACGCTCGATCACTTTCAGCACATGGAAGCCCGCCGGACTGCGCACCGGACCGGCCACCTGACCCACCGCCAGGTTGCGTGTGGCTTCCACGAACAACTCGGGCAAGCGGCTGTAGGGGCGCAACCCGAACTGCCCCCCGCTGGCGGCCTCCGTGGCATCGGAGAAATTGCGCGCAAGCACGGCAAAATCCTCGCCGGCCCGGGCCCGTGTAGCGGCCTCCTGCGCCCGCGCCTCGAGTTCGCGGATGCGCGATTCGCTGGCCGATTCCGGTACCTGCACCAGCACATGGCCCAGATTGACCGAGGGGTCGACCGCCAGCGCGGCGCGCCGGGCCCGCAGCGCATCGTCAATGTCGCCCTCGCTGACCTGGACACGGGCCTCGACCTCGCGCTCGCGCAGCCGCTGCATCAGGATCTGGCGGCGCAGGTCTTCGCGGAAGGTGGCCGGGTTGATGCGCTCGGCCGTCAGCCGGCGCCGGAACTCTTCCACCCCCATGCCGTTCTGTGCCGCCACCGACTGCTCGGCCTGCAACAGGGTGGCCTCGTCGACCCGCACGCCGGTCTCGACCGCGTGCTGCAACATGGCGCGCTCCGACACCAGCTGCTCAAGCACTTCGCGGGCCAGCTCATCGGACGGTGGCAAGGCCGCACCGCGCTGTTCGAGCTGCTGACGCACACGGGCCATGCCCTGGCGCACATCGTGGTTGGTGACGGGTTCCGAATTGACCAGGGCGACGATGAAATCGGCATCGACGGCCACCGGCGCCTGGGCGCGCAAGACCAGGTCACGGCTCATGCGCAAGGACTGCGCCTGGGCCGCAAACGAGGCCACCAGCAAGGCCAGGCCAAGGCCGGCCATCAACCGGCAGCGGCGGACGCAGAGGCGGGGTTCAGTCATAGTTCTCGAATCGGCTGGGCGGGTTGATTTCTTCGCGCAGGTACTGGTAGCGCGGAACGTGGTTGGACAGGGACTTCAGCGAGCTGGCACCGAGACGGGAGAAGCCGTTGAATTCCAGCTGCAACAACACACGCTCGTTGGCTGAGACCCGGTTGAGCTGCAGGCGTTCGAGCACGACCCGACCGATCCAGCAGCCGGCGTCGTACTCGAAACCGGCCACCACATCGATGGGTTTCTTGTCGGTCACGCTGTAGTTCAGGCGACCCACGCTGTACCACTGTCCCGGACCCAGGGCCCTGCCCTTGACCGGGTCGGGTGCGCCGCCCAGCAGAGCGGACAAGGGCCACTGCCAGCCAATGTCGAACTGTTCGCTGACGCTGTTTTGCTGCCGGTAGGCCACACTGAGCACCCGGTAGGGGCCCGGCATGTAACGCGCCGAAATGGAACTGCGAACCGCCACATCGTCGCTGGGCCGGTAGCGCAGGTTGAGCTCGGTCGACCAGGTCGGGCTCCAGTTGACCCGCGTGGACAGGAGCAGGTCGCTGCTGCGGTCGGTGACAGGGCGTCCACTGATGGTCACTCGCTGGTCTTCAAGAAGGAAGCGCTGGGCCACACCCACCCGCACCAGCTCACCGCCGGAGACCGGATCGAAAAGCCGACTGGTCACACCCAGGGTCACCGCCTTGGTGTCGGTGATGCGGTCATTGCCGCCCACCGTGTGCTCGGTGAACAAGGTGGACAGGTTGAAGTCCCGGTTGCTGGAGTCGTAGTTGGGCAACCGGATCTGGTCATCGAACGGCGTCCAGGTGAAGAACGCCCGAGGCTCCAGGGTCTGCACGAAGGCCCGACCGAAGAAGCTGGCCTCGCGCTCGAAAATCAGGCCGCTGTCGGTGCTGAAGGTGGGCAGCACACGGGAGGCGCTGAGCGGGCGACCACGCACACTGCTGTAGTTGTACTGGGTGGCATGCAGCCGGAACTTGGGCTGGATGAACCAGCCGGGCGACTGCCAGCGCCTGGTGATCTCTCCCACCAGCAGGGAACGATCCCCTCGTGTGGTGGTTTCTTCATCGTCGTCGGCGGCCAGGACAGAACGTTCGAAGCGCGTCATTTCGCCGCGGATTGACCAGTCCCAGCCCGAGAGGCCGCCAATGCTGTCATTGGAGCGGCGGTAGGTCGCGTTGATGGTCGGCAAGCGGTCGAACGGTGGCGTGAAGCGGGAGTCGGGATCCTGCAGCGCCTGCCAGCTGTGGGCCCCCACGCCCACCGACCAGGGCCCCTGCGACCAGCCCAGGCTCACGTCATTGGCCAGCAGACGCGAAGACAGTGAGGTCAGGGTGCGTGGGTAGTCACGCCAGTAGTTGTTGTCGCTGACCCGGTTCAGGTTGACGCGCAGGTTCAGCGGCGAGCGCAGGCCCAGCGGGCCGTTGAACAGCTGCCGGTGCTGCAAGGAGTAGGACCACCGGTCCCGGTCGCGGAGCTGGTCGTCCGGTGTGTAAGAGCCCCGCAGCTGACCGGTGTAGCCGGGCTGCAGGTAACGGAACTCGGCCCCCAGGTCCACACCCCGCTTGGTCATCACCGTCGGGTAGAGCGTCAGATCGAAATTGGGGGCCAGGTTCAGGTAATAGGGAACCGTCAGCTCCAGGCCGCTCTGGCTGTCGACACTGATCGACGGCGGCAACACACCCGACTTGCGCTTGTCGGACAGCGGGAAGGTCAGGTAGGGCGCAGCCAGGATGGGGACGCCCTTGAATTCGACCACGCCGCCCACCGCGGTACCGACTTCTTCCACGTTGTCGATGTCGATGCGGCTGGCCCTGACCAGCCAGTCGGGGTCCCAGCTGGAGCCGGGCGGGCGCGGGCAGGTGGAGTAGCGGCCATCGTGCACGCGCAGCTTGTCCTTTTCCAGGAACTCCAGCTGGCGGGCATCGCCCTGGGCTTCGTTGCGCAAGAGCTGGAAGCGCGGCTCTTCAAAGGTGCCCTGGTAGGAGTCGACGTTCAACTGCAGCGCGGGGCCCTCGAACCGGTCTCCGTTGCGGTTGATCAGCACGTTGCCGGTGGCGCGGGTGTCGCTGCTGCTGCGGTCGAACTCCAGCCGGTCCGCGCGGATGACGGTGTCATGGCGGCGCAACTCGGCCTGGCCTTCGATGACGGTGGCACCATCGGTCTGGCCCTCGATCTGCTCGCCGGAGACGAAAACGGGCGCCCGCTCCAGCGCCTCGGGCTTGAGGCTCTCCTGCAGCAGGCTGCTGCTTTGCAGACGCACCGGCGACGCGGTGTTCTGGGCCATTGCCGGAACGGCCCCGGTACCGACGGCCAGCGCGGACAGGATACCGGGCAGGTGTCGGGCCAGCGGCGAGAGCGGGCTGCGCAGCGGGGACGGCTTCATGGAGGGTCGGTGCTTCACGGGCTTGGGGCTGTGCGGGTCGCGGATGAACGGGTCCTGTGGGGGGCGACCCGAGGACGTGCGGCTTTGTAGAATCCCGGCACATTATCCTATGTCCGCGAGGCAAGCCACCCTCGGGACAAGCCCCCGCCGGAAAGACCCGGTCACCCGCCCCGCGCAAGCCCCCACATGCCAGCCGACAATGCCTCTCCTGAGACCGTGGAATGGACCGATCCGGGCCGTCGGCGAGACTTCGACCATTGGCTGCAAAGCCTGGCCATCCGCCAGCAGCTGAGGCCCTCCAGCCTGCGGCCTGCCTCGGCCGACGCCAGCTTCAGGCGCTACCTGCGCGTCGACACACTCAACGGCGAGAGCCGGATCATCATGGACGCGCCTCCCGAGAGGGAGAACTGCGCGCCCTTCGTGCACGTGGCCGGCCTGATGCACCGCGCCGGTCTGCTGGTGCCCGAGATCCTGGACTGGAACGAAGCGCAGGGCTTCATGCTGCTGTCCGACCTGGGGCAGGACACCATGATGGCGCAGATCGACCCCGAACGGCCAGAGGCCAACCGCACCCGCTACCTGCAGGCGGTGGACACCCTGCTGGCCTGGCAACTGGCTTCCCGACCGGGTGAACTGCCACCGTACGACGAGGCCTTGCTGCGCCGCGAGCTGCAGCTGTTCCCCGACTGGTACCTGGCCCAACACCGGCAGGTTCAGGTCGAAGGCGCCATGGCGGCCACGCTGCACAAGACCTTCGACACCATCGTGGCGCGCAACCTGGCGGCCCCCATGGTGCACGTCCACCGGGACTTCATGCCCCGCAACCTCATGATCCCCCACGCTCCGCCGCTGGGCGGGTCGCTGCCCCCCGAGGGGGCTGATCCGGCTTGGGGCGGCGCGGCGCCGGATCGCACGATCCGCGCTCGCACGCCCGCGCAGCAGCTGGGCGTGCTGGACTTTCAGGACGCGGTGCACGGCCCCATCACCTACGACATCGCCAGCCTCATGCGCGATGCCTTCCTGACCTGGGAGGAGGACGTGGTGCTGGACGTGAC
>SBFU01000131.1 GCA_006227785.1 Burkholderiales bacterium | reverse complement strand
AGCAGACGATGTCGGCCTTACCGAAGAGTTGCGCCAGCTGACCGTGCCATCCGACCTGCACGCGGGCCGACTCGACAGGGCCCTTGCTGTTCTCATCCCTGAATTCTCACGGTCCTATCTGCAGCAGCAGGTGGAGGAGCTGGGGGTCGAGGTCAACGGCCGTGTGGTGGGCAAGGCCGCCAGCCGAGTGTCTGTAGGGGATCGGTTGTCCGTGCGTTTGAGGCCGACGGCCCAGGCGATGGCTTTCGTGGCGCAGCCCATGCAGATCTGTGCGATCTACGAAGACGATGATCTGCTGGTCTTGAACAAGCCAGCCGGGCTGGTGGTCCATCCGGCAGCCGGCAACTGGAGTGGCACCTTGCTCAATGGATTGCTGGCCCGTTATCCGTCGTCGTCGCAGTTGCCTCGGGCGGGTATCGTGCACCGGCTGGACAAGGACACATCCGGCCTGATGCTGGTGGGCAAGACGCGCCGCGCCGTCGACGCTCTGGTGAAGAGCATCGCTGCGCGGTCCGTCAGTCGCCAGTACCTGGCGATGGCGCATGGCCACTGGGCGCGAACGCAGGAGATCGATGTGGATCAGCCTGTCGGTCGCGATCCACGCAACCGGCTGCGCATGGCGGTGGTGCCCGAAGAGCAGACGGGCGCCCGTCTGGCCCGCACAACTGTGCGCTGTCTGGACCGTACCGATGGGTTTTGCCTGGTGGCCTGCCGTCTCCACACGGGGCGAACCCATCAAATCCGGGTACATATGGCCTGGCTGGGACATCCGCTGGTGGGGGATATGCTTTACGGGGGACGTCCGGTTCTGGGTATGGCCAGGCAGGCATTGCATGCCAGACGCCTCGAGCTGGAACACCCCATCACGGGCGCGATGCTGAGCTTTGAAGCGCCGCCACCCGATGACTTTCTTTCTGCCGTGCTGGAGGCGGGCCTCCGGTACAATCCCCATCAGATTTGGTGGCCATCGGCCAGGCCTTGATGGGCCGCCAGTCTCTGCGCACCCATGGTGCTCAAATCCGTTCGCTTTTCTTGTCCACCGCCGGTTCGGACCGACTGACCCGAACCGAACGTCGATTGGCCGGAGCGCCGTGCCTGCGGTGACCTGTCCGGACCCGGTCACCCGTTGTCGATCGTCATCCCTCCCGATGGATGTACTTCCTGCATGAACACCACGCAAGCCAAGCGCGTACTCGAGACGGCCCTGATCTGCGCATCCCAGCCGCTGACCATCAGTGACATGGCGCAGTTGTTCGGTGATGCATTGGGTCCGGATACCCTCAAGCAGCTCCTTGCAGAGCTCCAGCTTGAATGGTCCGATCGTGGCGTGGAGCTGGTGCGGGTGGCCTCCGGTTGGCGTTTTCAGAGTCGTCCCGAACTGCGTCCCTACCTGGATCGACTTCACCCGGAAAAACCACCTCGCTACAGCAGGGCCACCCTCGAAACCTTGGCCATCATCGCCTATCGCCAGCCTGTAACCCGGGGTGACATGGAGGAGATTCGAGGTGTCACCATCAATTCGATGATCATCAAACAGCTGGAGGACCGGGGTTGGATCGAGGTCATCGGACATCGTGAGACTGTCGGCAGGCCTGCGCTTTTTGCCACCACCCGCCAGTTTCTCGATGACCTGGGGCTGTCTTCACTGGACCAACTCCCACCGCTGGAGGCCTCGGGCGTGCAGGAGTCGATCCTTGACCGACTGGAGCTGGAGGGGTTCCCTGACCTCCCTGCAGACTCTGATGGTTCCGGCGTCGACGAGGACCTGGAGGTCGACGACCCGGCGACCGGTACAGTGGTGGATACGGGCTCGAATCAGGAAGGTACACATGACGCCGGTGAACCCAGCAACCAGTTCTGAACCCGATCCGGGAACAGGCAAGAAGCCGAGGCGTGGGCGCGCACCGTCAGCGGCCCCCGGAGATGGGGTGCGTCCCCTCGGGCTCGATGATGTGGTGAGCGGGGTTTTTGACGCTGAGCAAGAGGCGCCCACCCCCATCGAAGCGACCAAGCGTGTGCTGCCGCCACAGGTCGATGCACCCAAGTTGCACAAGGTACTGGCACAGGCGGGTCTGGGTTCACGCCTGGAAATGGAGCAACTCATTCTCGAGGGGCGCATATCGGTGAACGGTGAGCCCGCCCACGTGGGTCAGCGCATCCAGTTCGGCGACGTGATCAAGGTCAACGGCAAGCCGGTCCGGGTGCGCATGACACCCCCGCCACCCAGGGTTCTGGCCTACCACAAGCCCGTGGGAGAGGTGGTGACCCACGATGATCCGCAGAACCGTCCCACGGTGTTCCGGCGGCTCCCGCGCCTGCAGCAGGGCAAATGGCAGTCGGTCGGACGGCTGGACCTCAATACCGAAGGCCTGCTGCTGTTCACCAGTTCTGGCGAGCTTGCCAACCGGCTCATGCACCCGCGTTTCGGGTTGCAGCGTGAATACGCGGTGCGCGTGCTGGGTGCCCTGAGTAACGAAGAAAAGCAGCGTTTGCTGGACGGCGTTGTGCTCGATGATGGACTGGCTCAATTCGGTGCCATCGAGGACGGGGGGGGCGAGGGAGCCAACTGCTGGTACCGGGTCACCATTGCCGAGGGGCGCAATCGGGAGGTTCGCAGGTTGTTCGAGTCTGTCGGACATGCCGTGAGTCGACTCATTCGCATCCGCTACGGCGCGGTTGTGTTGCCCAGGGGCCTGCGCCGTGGCACCTGGGTGGAACTGGATCACCGGGACATTGAACGCCTGGCCCAGGCTGCCGGCATGTCGACCTCAGGGGCCCAGAAGGACAGCCGACAGCCGGGAAACCGGCACCCTGCGCAGCGGGGCCGAAATGGGACTGGAGCCGAAGATCGCTCCCGAAAGGAGGGGGCAGGTCCATCGCGGTCGGGTCGCGGCGGGCAGTCCTCTGCAGCCACCGGCAGACCGGCAAGGCCCGGGTCCGCCGCGCCGGACCCCATGAAGACCTCGTTTGGCTACATCGGTCAGGATGCTTTGCAGCGCCGCCGGGAATCCGGTGGTGGGCGCGACCGGGGGGCTGGATCGTCGTCGGGCAGGGCCGGTGGCGGCGGACGTCGGCGCGGGGGGCGCTGAAAGGGTTTTTTTGACGACATTCCAGGCCACAGGTGTCTTTGGAGGCCAGGGGCATGCGGGCATGTGAACTGGCGCGACGTTGTAGAATCGGAAGCTTTGCGGCGGTTTGCCGCTGACCCGGATTCAACGTCTCCAACCTAGGAAAATCATGGCCATCGAACGCACCCTCTCGATCATCAAACCCGACGCCGTCGCCAAAAATGTGATCGGCCAGATCTATGCCCGATTCGAAGCAGCTGGCCTGAAGGTGGTGGCTGCCCGCATGGCCCACCTGTCCCGGCTTGAGGCAGAACAGTTCTATGGCGTTCACAAGGAGCGCCCCTTCTTCAAGGACCTGGTTGATTTCATGGTCTCCGGTCCGGTGATGATCCAGGTGCTCGAGGGTGAAGGCGCCATTGCCAAGAACCGCGATCTGATGGGAGCGACTGACCCGAAGAAGGCCGCACCCGGCACGATCCGTGCCGACTTCGCCGACAGCATCGACGCCAATGCCGTGCATGGCTCCGACGCTCCTGAAACCGCAGCCGTGGAAGTGGCGTTCTTCTTCCCCGGCATGAACGTCTACTCGCGTTGATCCGGCCGGTCGTGCGCCTGCATGGGTCGCGTTTCGGACGCGACCTCGACACGTGCGCGACTGCTGTGATCGGGTGCCAGTTGCGCGGGCGGGTGCAGGCATGACGACCAATCTGCTTGATCTGGACCTGGAGGGCATGGTGGGCTTTTGCGCGGCCCTTGGGGAAAAGCGTTTTCGGGCAGTCCAGCTGTTTCGTTGGATTCACCAGAAAGGCGCGCAGGATTTCGCCGACATGACGGATCTGGCCAAGAGCCTGCGCTCCAAGCTGCCGGACCTTTGCCACATTGAGCGTCTGAACGTCCTCTCGCGTCAGGACTCAGCCGACGGCACCATCAAGTGGCTATTTGATGTCGGCGACGGCAACGCGGTCGAGACCGTGTTCATTCCCGAAGACGACCGTGGCACCTTGTGCGTATCGTCCCAGGCGGGCTGTGCCGTGGGCTGTCGGTTCTGTTCGACCGGGCACCAGGGGTTCTCCCGCAACCTGACCACTGGCGAGATCGTCGCGCAGCTCTGGCAGGCAGAGCATTTTCTTCGGGCCCACCTTGGACGATCGGACCGTGTCGTGACCAATGTGGTCATGATGGGCATGGGCGAGCCACTGCAGAACTACGCCGCCCTCGTGCCGGCCCTTCGGGTGATGCTGGATGACCATGCCTACGGTCTCTCGCGGCGACGCGTGACCGTATCCACATCGGGCGTTGTCCCGATGATGGACCGGCTCGCACAGGACTGCCCGGTGGCACTGGCGGTTTCTTTGCACGCGCCCAATGACACCTTGCGCGATGAGCTGGTGCCCCTGAACCGCAAGTACCCGCTGGGCGAGCTGCTGGATGCCTGCCTTCGTTATCTGCCTGCGGCCCCGCGCGACTTCATCACCTTCGAGTACTGCATGCTGGATGGCGTGAACGACCAGCCGGAACACGCCCGCCAGCTGCTCGCTCTGCTGCGGCAGCACCAGGGTCATGGCGTGCCTTGCAAGATCAATCTCATTCCGTTCAACCCGTTCCCGGATTCAGGTCTGACCTGCTCGCCGCGTCCCCGGGTACAGCAGTTTGCCCGTCTGCTCAACGACGGTGGTATCGTCACCACCATCAGAAAGACACGCGGCGACGATATCGACGCTGCATGTGGTCAGCTGGCCGGTGATGTTCTGGACCGGACCAACGCAGCCCAGCGCATGGCCCGTCGAAGGGATGCGGTTGCGCATCCCATCCACATCGTTCGTAATGAAAGGCAGGCATGAACCACGCTTCGCTCACCCGCAGCATGTCCTGGTGGCTCGTCCTTTCCCTGTGCCTTTGGCTGGCAGCGTGCGGGGCCACCGGCCCGGCAGCAGTCGACCCTTCTGCTGCTCCGGTGACCGAATCCGACGAACCCGATCAGCGCAAGCGCGCCCGTCTTCGCATGGAGCTTGCCTCGGGATACTTCGAGCAAGGGCGCACCGACATTGCCCTGGATGAGGTCAAGCAGGCCCTGTCGGCCGACGCCACATACGCGCCAGCGTATGTCCTGCGTGGCCTGATCTTCATGCAGATGAACAATGCCCGGCTCGCCGAGGACAGTTTCCAGCGAGCACTGCAGTTGGCACCCCGCGATCCCGACGCGCTGCACAATTACGGCTGGTTCCAGTGCCAGCAAGGCCGTCATGCCCAAGCGGTCGAGTTGTTCAACCGGGCCCTGGCCAGCCCGGGTTATGGTGGACAGGCACGCACCTATCTGGCCAAAGGTGTCTGCCAGGTTCGCATGGGACAACTGACCGAGGCGGAGGGCAGTCTGAACCGCTCCTATGAACTGGATCCCGCCAATCCAATTGCCGCCTTCAACCTCGCCCAGCTTCTGTTCCAGCGAGGCGAGGACGCGCGTGCCCAGTTCATCATCCGGCGCCTGAACAACAGCGAACTGGCCAACGCCGAGAC
>SBFU01000464.1 GCA_006227785.1 Burkholderiales bacterium | reverse complement strand
TTGATCTCGATCAGCATGGCCGCCATCAGCAGGTACTCGGCCGCCAGCTCGAGATTGGACGCGCGGATCTCGTCGACGTAACTCAGGTACTGGCGGGTGACCGCCGCCATCGGGATATCGAGGATGTTGAAGTTCTGCTTGCGGATCAGGTAGAGCAGCAGGTCCAGCGGTCCCTCGAAGGCTTCCAGAAAGACCCTCAGGGCATCCGGCGGGATGTAAAGGTCGCGCGGCAGGTCGAACAGCGGTTCGCCGTACAGGCGGGCGATGGCCACGTGATCGACCACCGTGGGCAGCACGGTGTCCAGGCCCTCGGGTGCGTCGTCGAGGGCGGCGCTGACCTCGCTGCTCATGGTGTGCCGACGGGTGTCCGATCAGGCGTGATCGGAGCCGGTCTGGTAGACGTAGGGCTTCTGGGGCACCCGGGCCGCTTCGGCCTGGGCCTGGAATTCGCGGTCGACCTGCTTGTCCCAGAGCAGCGAGCGCCCGTGGCGCTGTTCCTGCTCGATCTCGGGGCGGGCGGCCTTGAGCGACTCGATGAAATCGGTCGCATCGGAGGTGTAATGCGGGCGGGCAAAGATCGGCATGGTGATGGCGTCGGTGAAAACCCGGATTTTACCGGGGGCCCGTGGACGACGCTCAAAGGGGTTCAACAGACCGGCTGTCCCAGTTGAGCACCGTTTTGCGCACGGTCATGAGGGGGGCCAGGTCAGGAAATTCCTGCCGCACGACGTTGGCGGCAAAGTCGGCCAGGAAATCGGATTTGAGCACCGCCCGCGCCCGGTCGACGCCGATGTCTTCGTAAGGAACTGAGGACAGCACCAGGAAGCCGTCGTCGGGGATGCGACCGGCCCGCATGTTGGCGCGGATGATGCCGGCGGCCTTGCGGATGGGATCGGCCAGATCGGGGCTGTAGGGACCGATGATGAGGGCCAGGTTGGGCAGGTGCAGCCAGTCGAAACCGCGGCCGATGCACAGCATCCATTCGCGGTGTTCGATGTCCAGGGCGCGTTCGGTCTGGCGCAGGGCGGCGATGTGGCGCAGATTGCCTTCGAGCAGCGGCAGCAGGTCGGCCCGCATCCGGGCGGGCATGTCGGGCAGCAGGGTCTGCAGCCGCGCGGCCAGGCCTGGCAGGTCGGCCTCGGACAGCTCGGCCATGTTCAGTGTCTGGCCCTCCTGGCCGTGCACCACCAGCGCTTCCTCGTCGGTCTCGAAGCCGCAGACCAGGGGGTAGACGGTGCCATGGCTGGTACCGAACAGATGGGAGAGCTCGTGCCGGATGTCGAAGGTGTGGGCGCGAGCGTCTTCGGTCCGGAAGTGAAAGCCCGCGCAGCCGCGACGTTCATCACCCTTCGAGTAGTGGTAGGTGATGACGAACAATGCCTGGCGTCCGCTGCGGACGATCTTGTCCATGGCGCCGGTCAGCGTCTCGCCCAGGTGTGGCCAGCCCAGCTTGAAGATACCCCCCAGATTGCGGAAGGGCAGGATGATGCCTTTGGGCGTTCGGGTGGCGACCGGGATGTTGATGCGCCCATCCATGCACTTCATGACCAGGATGGCGGTGGGATGGTTGGCCAGGTAGCGCTGGCGGGCCAGCCATGCCTCCGGACTGGCGTATTCGAGGGCATGCCGTTTCGCCAGATCGAACAGCCAGTCCATGCGCTCGGCAATGGGACTTTGCAGGGGAACGTGGCTGGAGGGCATGGTGCTCGTCCTCACTGGAAAGTGTGCAGGTGCGTTGCGAACCCGGAGCGCTCCATCAGCGATCGGGGCTGTTCGTTCAGGCCGACGATGCCCAGGTGCCCGCCCCGCTTGGTGACGGTCTTGTGCAGCTGCTCAAGCGCGTCCAGGCCGGTGGTGTCCAGCGAGATGAGCTGGCTGGCATCGAGCATGACGTTGACCGGATGCGGGCTGGCCTCGACGGCGGAGACGATGGGGTCGATCTTGGCCACCGCACCGAAGAACAACGAGCCGAACAGGCGATAGGTCAGCTGCTGTTCGGTGACTGCCACAGCCTCGGCACGGAAGATCTCGCTCTGGCGCCGCACGAACAGCACCACCGCCAGCACCAGGCCGAGTTCCACCGCCACGGTCAGGTCGAACACAATGGTGACCAGAAAGGTGGAGACCATCATCAGGCGGTAGTGGTTGGAGAACTGCCTCAGGCGCCCGAACTCCTTCCACTCGCCCATGTTCCAGGCCACGAACAGCAGCACGCCGGCCAGCACCGCCAGCGGGATGTGCTGGGCCAGCGGCGCCGCCGCCAGCACCACCAGCGCCAGCGTGGCCGCGTGCACGATGCCGGCCACCGGTGAGGTGGCGCCTGCCCGGATGTTGGTGACGGTGCGCGCGATGGTGCCGGTGGCCGGCATGCCGCCGAAGAAGGGCACAACGGCGTTGGCCACACCCTGGGCCATGAGTTCCTGGTTGGGGTCGTGCTTGCGGGTGTCGCTGAGCTGGTCGGCGACGCGGGCGCACAGCAGGGACTCGATGGCGCCCAGCATGGCGATGGTCAGGGTGGGCACGACCAGCAGGCGCACCGTTTGCCAGGAGAAATCGGGCAGCTGGAACACAGGCAGGCTTTGCGGTATGCCGCCGAAGCGGCTGCCGATGGTCTCCACCGGCAACTGCATCAGCCAGGCGGCCACCGACAGGGTGATGAGCGCCACCACCGGCGCCGGCAGCCGGGAGGTGGCCCTGAGCGCACTGACCGTCTCGATTTTCTCCAGCTGGCGCCGGAACTGCGAGTCGACCGCCCACAGCTGGGGCCAGACGAACAGGCCGATGACGCAAATCACCCCCAGTCCGAAGGCGTACGGGTTGAAGGTTTCGATGTGGTGCCAGATGGTGGCGATCTGGCCGAAGAAGTCGGCCGGCATCTTGCCGACCTCCAGCCCGAACCAGTCGCGCAACTGCGACAGCCCGATCAGCACGGCAATGCCGTTGGTGAACCCGATGACCACGCTGACCGGCACGTAGCGCACCAGGGTGCCCAGTCGGAACAGGCCAAGCAGGAACAGCAGGACCCCGGCACTGACGGTGGAGATGAGCAGGTTGGCCAGCCCGTAACGCTCGACGATGCCGTAGACGATGACAATGAAGGCGCCGGCCGGGCCACCGATCTGCACCGATGTCCCGCCCAGGGCCGAGATGATGAAGCCGGCAATGATGGCCGTCCACAGGCCGGCTTCGGGTTTGAGCCCGGAGGCAATGGCAAACGCCATGGCCAGCGGCAGGGCCACGATGCCCACGGTGGCCCCGGCGCCGACGTCGCGGGCCAGGCGCTCGCGGTTGTAGGTCCTGATGTCGTCCAACAGGCGTGGACGAAAGGACGCGAGCGGGGGCAGGCCGGGCAGCATGGCGGGATGTTACTCCCGGCGGCATGGTCCGAAGCTGACGTGCCAGGCCTTGCCGTGGCAGGGTTTACACTGGCCCGGCTTGAATGGAGGGCCGATGTCATCCTTTTTTGTTGCGATGCCGGCGCGCGGCCGGTGGTGGTGGGCGGTGGTGGCGCTGGCGGCATCGCTGACGCTGTCGGCCTGCGATGTCCAGGGCGAGCGTGAGCTGGTGCCCGGCCATTCGACCGAAGCCGATGTGCGCCAGCGTTTTGGTCAGCCGGAGGCGGTCTGGGATGGTCCGGACGGCACCCGGATCTACGAATTCAACCGCCAGCCGGCGGGCCACCGGAACTTCATGGCCACCATCGGGGCCGATGGTCGGCTGGTCCGGTTCGAGCAGGTGCTGACCCCGGCCAACTTCGAACGCGTGCAGGCCGGCATGCCCATGGAGTCGGTGCGCCGCATGCTGGGCAAGCCGATGCAGGTCACCCCCTATCCGCTCAAGGGAGAGACCCATTACGACTGGCGCTACCTGGACGGGCCGAACCCGAGCGACTCGAAGATCTTCACCGTCGTTTTCGACAAGGATCTGCGGGTCGCGTCGACCCAGCACACCCGGGACCCGGCGCTGGACCGCAACTGATCAGCGCACGCGCATGCCGGGCGTGGCGCCCGGCCAGGGGGTCAGCACATGGATGCCCGGCGATGACGTTTCGTCGGCATGGCTGGCGGCCAGCACCATGCCTTCGCTGACGCCGAACTTCATCTTGCGCGGGGCCAGGTTGGCCACCATCACGGTCAGCTTGCCTTCCAGGTCTTCGGGCCTGTACATGCTGGCGACGCCGCTGAACACGTTGCGGGTCCTGCCTTCGCCCACGTCCAGGGTGAGGCGCAGCAGCTTGGTCGAGCCTTCGACCGCTTCGCACTTGACGATCAGCGCGATGCGCAGGTCGACCTTGGCGAAGTCGTCGATGGTGATGGTGGGGGCGATTTCTTCGCCGCCCGGCACGGTCTTGGGTTCTTCGGGTGCCGGCGGGGGGGCGAACAGGGCGTCGAGCTGCTTGATGTCCACGCGCTGCATCAGGTGCTGGTAGGCACCGATGCGGTGGCCGGCACCCAGCAGACGGCCGGCATCGGCGAAGCGCAGTGGCTCGATCTGCAGGAAGGCCTCGACGTTGGTCACCAGGGCGGGCAGCACCGGCTTGAGGTAGAGCGAGATCAGGCGGAAGGCTTCGATGCAGGTGGTGCACACGTCCTGCAGGCGGCCGTCCATGCCGTCCTGCTTGGCCAGCTCCCAGGGCTTGTTCTGGTCGACATAGGCGTTGACGCGGTCGGCCAGCTGCATGATCTCGCGCAGGGCCTTGCCGTACTCGCGCTCGGCGTACAGCTCGGTGATGGCGGGGGCGGCGCTCTGGATGAGGTCGAGCAGCGCGTCGCCATCGGCCGAGACGGTGCCGAGCTGGCCGTCAAAGCGCTTGACGATGAAGCCGGCAGCGCGCGAGGCGATGTTGACGTACTTGCCGATCAGGTCGCTGTTGACCCGCAGCATGAAGTCTTCGGCGTTGAAGTCGACGTCTTCGTTTTTGCCGGTGAGCTTGGCAGCCAGGTAATAGCGCAGCCACTCGGGGTTCATGCCCAGGCTGAGGTATTTGAGCGGGTCCAGGCCGGTGCCCCGGCTCTTGCTCATCTTCTCACCGTTGTTGATGGTCAGGAAGCCGTGCACGAACACCGCGTTGGGCACCTTGCGGCCGCTGAACTTGAGCATGGCCGGCCAGAACAGGGTGTGGAAGGTGATGATGTCCTTGCCGATGAAGTGGACCTGCTCGGTGGTCGGGTCGGCCATGAAGGCGTCGTAGTCGCGACCGGTCTTGCCGAAGTAGTTCTTGAGCGAGGCCAGGTAGCCGATGGGCGCGTCCAGCCAGACATAGAAGTACTTGCCCGGGGCATCGGGGATCTCGATGCCGAAGTAGGGTGCGTCGCGGCTGATGTCCCAGTCGCCCATCTTGGGCTTGCCGTCTTCACCGGGTTCGATCCACTCGGCGATCTTGTTGAGCACCTCGGGCTGCACGGCGCCGCTTTGTGTCCACTGGTCCAGGAAGGCCAGGCAGCGCGGGTCGGACAGCTTGAAGAAGAAGTGGTCCGAGCTCTTGAGCACCGGCGTGGCGCCGGACAGGGCCGAATAGGGGTTCTTCAGTTCGGTGGGCGCATAGACCGCACCGCAGACCTCGCAGTTGTCGCCGTACTGGTCCTTGGCGCC
>SBFU01000489.1 GCA_006227785.1 Burkholderiales bacterium | reverse complement strand
AGCCCCCTCGGGGGGCAGCGACCCGCGCAGCGGCGGAGCGTGGGGGCCATCACTCGCCTTCAAGCCCGCCCGATGATGCTGGCCGTCGCCATCAGCTCTTCGAGCAGCGCCAGCGACACCTTGCCGGAGACGGCGTAGGGGTCGAATTCAGGGCGCTCGGAGTACTTGAGCACGATCGAGGTGTTGAGCTTGGACAGGTTGACCGTGCCCATGGTCCAGCCACCGAAACGACGCTCGGAGATTTCCTCGTAGTGCAGCAGCACCACATCGGTGTGGCGCTTGTCGGCCACGATGTGGTTGTAGAGGATGTTGACGGCGCTGCGACCACCTTCGATCGCCTGCAGGAAAACCCCGCCACCGTAACACAACACCCCTGTGATGCCATTGCCCAGGTTGTGCTGGCGCGAAGACTCCAGAATCGACTCGATGGCCTTGTTGCAGTCCTTGTCGACTGCACGGCTGACGTAAAGCAGGCGGACCAGCATGTTGTGACCTGATGAAGTTGGAATTTAACGGGGAATCAAGGCGAGAAACTCGCGACGCAGGTTGGAGTCCTTGAGGAACACGCCCCGCATGACAGAGTTGATCATCTTGCTGTCCATGTCCTTGACGCCGCGCCAAGCCATGCAATAGTGGCTGGCCTCCATCACGATGGCCAGGCCGTCGGGCTGGGTCTTTTCCTGGATCAGGTCGGCCAGTTGCACCACGGCCTCTTCCTGGATTTGCGGCCGCCCCATGATCCACTCGGCTAGGCGGGCGTATTTGGACAGCCCGATGACATTCGTGTGCTCGTTGGGCATGACGCCAATCCAGATCTTTCCGATCACCGGACAGAAGTGATGGCTGCACGCGCTGCGCACCGTGATCGGTCCGACGATCATCAGCTCGTTGAGGTGTTCGGCGTTCGGAAACTCGGTGACGGTCGGGCCCTGGACGTAACGTCCGGCAAACACCTCCTTGAGGTACATCTTCGCCACCCGGCGTGCCGTGTCGCTGGTGTTGTGGTCGTTCTCGGTGTCGATGACCATGCTCTCAAGCACACCGTGCATCTTCTCCGTCACCTCGTCCAGCAGTTTCTCGAGTTCGCCTGGCTGGATGAATTCGGCGATGTTGTCGTTCGAGTGAAAGCGCCTGCGGGCTGCCAGAACGCGTTCTCGGATCTTCACGGAAACAGGCACGCCCTGTTCACCGTCGTCATGTTCGGCTGCGTTGTTCATGGGCTGGTCGGATTTCATGAGCATGCCCCATGCTAACACCCGGGCCGGGACCGCCTGCTGACGGGGCCCGAAATCACCCGATTCATGGGGACTTCTGTCGAAACGGTGTCGTCAGTATCGGTGACCGGTCAGGAACAGCGTGGACCGCATCACCCCAAAGGCCAGCCAGTCCAGCAGACGTTCGCGCCAGGGCCGGTTCTGCAACACGGCCAGGTCCAGCCGCTGGCTGGAGTCACGCACAATGCCGTCCAGGCGCTGGTGCAGCAGGCGCGCAAAGCGCCGGTCCCGGGTCATCACGTTCGCCTCACGCGCAAGCAGCAGCGACAGGGGGTCCAGGTTGGTCGAACCCACGGTGGCCCAGCGTTGATCGACCACAGCCACCTTGGCATGCAACGAGCTGGGTTCGTATTCGTGGATCTCGATGCCAGCCTCGGCCAGGCGCAGGTACACCGGCCGTGCTGCCCGGTACTGCAGGAACCGCTCGTACTTGCCCTGCAGCAGCAAGCGGACCCGCACTCCACGCCGCACGGCAATGGACAGGGCACGGCGCAGCTTGCGTCCGGGTATGAAGTAGGCATTGGCAATGACGATCTCTTCGCGGGCCTCACCAATGGCTTTGAGGTAGGCCCGTTCGATGTCGTGCCGGTGGCTGACGTTGTCGCGCAACAAGAGGGCCGCCCGTACCCCGTGCACCCCAGGCAGGGCGGCCGGTTGGGTGATCAGGCTTTCCGCGTCCTGCACATCCGGGGGCGCCTCCGGCATCTGCAAAATGGCGGTGAAATCGCCGACCGGCAAGGTTTCGCGCAAGGCCTCCCAGGCGGCCACGAACTCCCGCCGTCGGGCCTTGCGCACCGCCTGCAGCCGCCACCACAGCTGCTCCATGGTTTCCACCATGCCCGAAACCAGGGGTCCGGCGACCCGCAGCGAGAAATCCAGCCGCGGTTCAGCCAGACGCCCCAGCACCACATCGTCCCGGTCGTCGATGATGTTGATGCCACCACAGAAACCAACCGTCCCGTCGACCACGCACAGCTTGCGGTGCAGGCGCCGCCAGTTGCTGGGGATGAGCAGCCCCAGTCTGCCCAGGGGCGCATAGACATGCCAGCGCACGCCGGCACGGGCAAAGCGTTCACGCCACTCTGTCGGCACCCTCGGTGTCCCCACCCCGTCGATGACCAGCCTCACCAGCACACCACGCAGCGCCGCGCGCTCCATGGCCTCCGCCACGCTCAGTGCGCTGCCAGCAAACTCGAAGATGTAGGTTTCAAGGTGAATGACCTGTCGCGCTGCGTCCATGGCCTCGACCAGGGCCGGAAACAGCTCGTCTCCCCCCTGCAGCAGGACCAGCTGGTGCCCGTCTGCGGCGAACGACCCCGCCCTGGCCTTGACATCGCTCGCCAGCAGGTGTGGCATCACAGCCCGAACTCGGCTATCAGCGGCAGGTGGTCCGACATGCGCGACCAGGCCCTGCCGTGGGGCACATGGGCCGAGATCGGATGCAAACCGCGGACAAAGATGCGATCCAGGTGCAGCAGGGGCAGGCGCGAGGGGAAGGTGGCCAGTCGGATGCCCTCGAACGTGTGCAGATTCATTTTTGCCATCGGCCGCAGAAGCTGGGCACCCCAGTCGTTGAAGTCGCCAGCCACCACCAGCGGCGCCTCGGGCGGGACTTCCTGTTCGATGAACTGGCCCAGGCGTTGCACCTGGCGTTCCCGGCTGGCATGAATCAGGCCCAGGTGCACCACGATCACATGCAGGGCCAGGCCTTCCACCAGCAGCTCGACATGGAGCAGGCCGCGCTGCTCGAAACGGTGGTCGGAAACATCCGAGTGGCCACTGGCCATCACTGGCCAGCGCGAAAGCAGCGCGTTGCCGTGTTCGCCATGCCGGGTCACCGCGTTGGTGCGGTAGACGGCCTCATAGCCCTCGGGCGAGAGATAGCCCGCCTGATCCAGGTCGGGCCAGCGGGTGAACAGGCGCTCCATCTTTCGGTTGTTGCGGCGCACCTCCTGCAGGCACACGATGTCGGCATCGAACTGCTCGACCGCATGCACGAGGTTGTGGATTTCCAGCCGCCGTGCCAGCCCAAGCCCTTGCACGCCTTTGTGGATGTTGTAGGTGGCCACCCGAACGGTTGTCATGTTTCTATGATCCCAGAAACATGCCCCTGTTGCATGGCGGTGGTGGCTTTTTCAACCGGCCGTCCAGCATGGCGCCGGTCGCCGTCAGAAGCCGCTTTCGCGCACAAACACCGCGACGACGCTGCGCAGGATCCGCTGGATCAGGGCCTCCGGACGGCCATCGATCTGCACCCGCACCAATGAGATCCGATCCTGGTCTGCAGGACCATCCAGCTCGATGCGCACACGGAACAGGGCATCGCGCGCCACCGGCACCTGCTGCTGGAAGGCTCCTGCCGGCCCGGGCACCGTGGCCAGCGGGCCGCCATGGGTTGCGTCCAGCATGGGGGTGGGCAAGGCCGTGGTTCGTGCCACATCGATGGCGCTCACCCGGCCGTCACGCCAGACAGGTGGGTCGACCATCTGGCGCATCCGCACGGTCTGGCCGACCTCGATACGCGACAGGTCCGCCTCGGCCACATAGGCATCGACCACCCAGCGGGACGGATTGACCAGCATCCCCAGCGGCTGCAACGGCCGGACCCAGACACCCTTGTCCAGCTCGGGATCCAGATCGTGCAGCACGCCATCGAACGGAGCACGCAGGATCAGGCGCCCGCGCTGCTCCGTGCTCGCACGCTCCTCGGCCTCGAACAGCGCTTTCTGGGAGGCCAGCAACTGGCGCTGCGACTCGCCATCGGGCAACCCCATCAGTCCCGCCATCTGGCGTTCGCGTGCGAGGGCCAGTTGGCGCGATTTTTCCTGGTCGATACCCAGCACCTTGGAATCGAGCGCGAACACCACATCACCCTGACTGAACGTCCGGCCCTCCGGAAGCGCGGTCAGCTGCGCCTCGAAGGGCGAGTACAGCAGCTGCTGCTCTTCAGCCCGAAGCCAGCCGTGGGCATGGACACGGGCGTTCAGCGGCAGCAGCAGCAAAAGCGCGAACAAGCCCAGCAACAGGAGAGCCGCCGCCCGGCGGGACCAGCGGATCTCGGCACGTCGATCGTGCCAATGCCGAAGTTCCTTCATGACCGGCTTGCCGATGAACCAGACCAGTTCCACCACCATCAGGAACAGGCCGAGCACCTTGAAAAAAAACAGATAGACGAGCACAGCAATGCCCAGAAACACCACCAGCCGATAGACCCAGGTGGTCAGGGCAAACGCAATCAGGCCGCGCCGCCGGGCGGGCTTGAATGACTCCGGCCACGCATCGGCAAAGCCCAGCAGGTGACGCCTCAGCCAGGTCCTGGCCAGCGCACCGGAACGTTCATGCAGGTTGGGCATGTCCAGCAGGTCGCTGAGGATGAAGTACCCATCAAAACGCATGAATGGACTGGCGTTGATCGCCAGCGTCAGCACCCAGCTGGTGGTGGCCAGGAAGAAAAGGCCGTTGCGCAAGGCGCCATCAGGGGTGATGGCCCAGGCCAGCGTGGCCAAACCGGCCAGAGCCAATTCGACGACGATGCCGGCGCTGGCGATGGACAACCGGTGCTTGGGGTCTTTCAGCCGCCAGCTCTCGCCGGTGTCGGTGTAGAGCATGGGAAACATGACCAGAAAGGCCACCCCCATGTGGGCCACACGGACCCCATGCCGGGTGGCGGCATAGGCGTGCCCGAGCTCATGAACCGCCTTGGCAAACACCAGGGCCAGGGCGTACCCCAACACCCCCGACCAGGTCATGTGGTCCACAAAGGTGTGGGTGAAACTGTCCCACTGACGGGACACCAGGTACAGGCCCAGCAAAGTCAGGAGGCCGATCACCACGGCGGTGGTGCGCGTCTGCAACCATGCCAGGTACGGGGCCGTGGCGGCCAGCCAGCGCTGCGGCCGCACCAGCGGCAGCCGGAAGAACAGGTAGTTGTGCAGCAACCATTCCAGCGGCGCGCGACGGGTGCGCGCCAGGCGCGCCCGCACCCGGTCCACATCGGCTGCCTGGTCCAGGCGCAGCAGTTCGTTCTCTGACAGAAAGCCCAGCAGCTGCTTGACGTCATCGGAAGTGACGTTCAGCGGTGTCTGCGCATTGACCGTACGGATCAGGGTCGGGACGTCCGCGCCGGCCCAGTTCAGAAGCAGCTCGAACTCCAGCCAGCCGATGCGGAAAAAGCGGTTGCGCACCGGGTCCTGGATCACCCACGCGGGTGTGCCGTCTTCATTGGGCGCTGCCGGCATCAGCTTGAGCTCGTCCCGGATGGCCGGCAAGGGTATCCGTCGACGCGGCTGACCGCTCGACGGCAAGGTCAGGGACCCGCTGGCCGCACTCACAGGCCGG
>SBFU01000198.1 GCA_006227785.1 Burkholderiales bacterium | reverse complement strand
CTGCCGCTGGCGGTCTGCTTGACCAGGGGCGCCATCGCGTCCCAGTGCTCTGCCACCTTGCCGTTCTTGTCCAGCCGGATGATGTCGAACGAAACCATCTCGTCGGCCCCGAAGGGCTTGGCGTTGCGCCAGACGTTGTGCATGAACACGTAGTCGCCGTCTTCGAACATCCGGATGTTCTTCGCCGTGGTTCCGTTTTGCTTTAACACGGGCAGCATCTGGATGAAGGGCTCGAGTCCGGTGGGGATGAACGGGTTGTGCTGGATGTAGTCGGCGTTCGCGAGTTGCCTCATGGTTGCGGCGTCCTGCTGCAGGACAGCCCCCAAAAAGGCGCCGACGGTTTGTTTCTTGGTCATGTGGGTGGCTTTCGATTGGGGAGGGGGTTCGGTTGAACGGGGTGGGACGACAGAGCCGCAGGCTGCAAGCATCACCGCCGCCAGAAGCATGGCTGACGTGTTTTTCATGTTGGGTTCCGAGGGTTGTGCGATCAGGCGTCCATTCCGCTCAGCACGCCATCGAGTTGCATCTCTTTCAGGACGCGGTCTTGAATGGGCTGTTTGGCTGCGTTCATCTCGTCGACACCCCAGGTGATGCCGACCACCGTGCGTGTGGGTCGCTTGCCGGCGGGCATGTCGGCCAGGGCCAGGTAGGCATCGACCACCAGTTGCGGCTTGGGTGCCGCATCGCTCTGCAAGAACGTCGCAAAGTGCTGACCCATGGCGGCAGGCACACCGGCCAGGTCACCGTAGCTGGACAGCACATCGTGGCGTTCCGGTGCTTTCCCCCCTGCCAGCAGCCCGGTGCCAAACGGACCTGGTTGCACGATGGCGACATCAATGCCAAACGGCGACACCTCGTAGCGCAATCCCTGAACGTAGCCCTCAAGGGCGTGTTTCGTGGCGCTGTAGGTAGAGAAGAAGGGCGGCGAGATCTGGCCGACCAGCGAGGACGTGTTGATGATCAGGCCCGACTTGGCCGCGCGCATGGCCGGGAGTACGGCCTGCATGGTGCGGATGGCGCCGTAGTAGTTGGTCTCCATCTGCTCCTTCGCCTGGGCAATGCTGAAAGCCTCGGTGATGCCGAGATACATGACACCAGCGTTGTTGATCAGCACATCCACCGGCCCTTGCGCCAGGATCTGTTCAAACGCTGCCGCGACCGAAGCGTCGTGGGTCACATCCATGTCAATGACCGAGACCCGACTCGAGTACGCCTCCAGCGCCGCCTTCTTGGCCGCGTTGCGTCCTTGCGCGTCGCGCAGGGTCCCCCACACGCGATAGCCCTTGTCGGCAAACGCATAGACAGCGTCTTCGCCAAAGCCACTGCTGCACCCCGTAATGACGACCACCTTGCTTGAACTGTTCATTTCGTGAAGCTCCTGCTGATGAAGATGAAACCCGACGATCGGACTTTCGTACCGAATGGTACATCACTTTCGTACCATAGGGTACGAAATATCGGCTTTTTTCGTACCGGTCGGTAGAATGCAGTTGCCATGAACAAGACCGACACCGGTGTCCGCCTCGGGCGCCCCATCACCCGCAATCGCACACACGTGCTCGAAACGGCGATGCGCGCGTACTGGCAAGACGACAGGGCTGCCGTCTCCGTCAACGCCGTGTGTGGGCTGGCGGGCGTCTCCAAGCCGTCGCTGTACCGTGATTTCGGGAGCGAAGACGGGCTGACCGCCGCCGTACTGGAGCACTACGGGCAGACCGTGCTGGTGGCGGTCGAAGAGCTGCTCTCAGGCCCGCAGAGCTACGGTGCCAAGCTCGATGCCTTGATCGGTTTTGCCAGCGAGGCCCCGCAAATGGAAGCGGGTTGTCTGTTCGTGAAGATGCGCGCCACACGCTCACGATTCGGTCCGCAGACCCAGGCGCTTCTCGCGGCGAAGGAGGCACACTTTCATGCGCAATACATGCGATTTTTCGCTGATGCGGCTGGCAGCGGTGAATGGTCCGGTGGCATTGCAACCGACCTGGCTGCCTGCTACCTGCAAGAGCAGATGGGCCTGGCCGTCAGCCAGCGCGCAACAGGCAAGCGGCCAGAAGCCGTCCGTGCGTTTCTGACGTTGGCGATTTCGGTGCTGCGATGAGAGACCACCCGGTGTGGTGTTTCACCGGCAGGAAGCGCTCTCACCCATGACAGGCATGGCATGACAGGCGCTGCAGTGGAACGGCGGTGGCTGGTGCTGGCTGGGCTGGCGCTGGGTGTGACCGTGACCCACGGCTTCGCCCGCCTCGCCTATGGCCTTCTGCTGCCGGCCATGAGATCCGAACTGGGGTGGACCTATTCTCAAGCTGGCTGGTTGAACACAGCCAATGCAATCGGTTACCTGGCGGGCGCGGTGCTCACCATGCTGCTCATCCGCCACATATCACCCGCACGCCTGTTCGCCTTCGGCATGACCGCCACTGCGCTGGCGATGCTGGCCACGGGGTTGCACGCCGGCCTTACCTGGCAGACCTTCTGGCGCTTTGCCGTGGGTCTGTTGGGGGCGCTGTCGTTCTCCACCGCAGGCACGCTCGCTGCCGGATTGTTCCCGGACGATACACGCCGTAGCGCGCTGGCGATCGCCATCCTGTTCGGCGTGGGCGGTGGCCTGGGCGTGGTGCTGACAGGCGGGAGCGTGCCGTTGATGCTTGACACATGGGGACCGGCGTCGTGGCCGGCCGGCTGGCTGGCCATCGGGGTTGTCAGCCTGTGTGCCCTGCCGCTGAGCCTTTGGGCGGCTTCGGGCCTGCACGCGCCGGTACAGCAGGCTGGGCAAGCCAAATCCATGCCCTTGCCGGTACGACGCATGCTGCCAGTGATGGCATGCTATGCGTGCTTCGGCGGAGGCTACTTCGTCTATCTGACCTTCCTGTCGGCGTGGATGACAGAACAACGCGCGAGTGCCGGTCTCATCGCCTTGGTCTGGGTGGTGCTGGGCACCTGCATCTGCCTTTCGCCGTTTGTTTGGCGTCGTGTCCTGGCGCGCCATGCCTCAGGCCTGCCGATGGCCTTGATCATGGTCTGCGTTGCCATCGGAACTGCGCTGCCAGTGGTGGTGCCTAAAGGCACCGGGTTGATGGTTTCGGCAGTGGTCTTCGGGATATCGGTCTTTATGCAACCCGGCGCAGGTGCCAACTTCGTGCGGCAGAACCTGCCTCCCAAAGCTTGGGGAAGTGCCATCAGCCTGATGACACTGGTGTTCGCCATAGCCCAGATCGCAGGCCCCTACGCTGCCGGACTGCTGGCAGATCTTTCCGGGGACATCGGCGTCAGTCTGCTGGCGGCCGCAGCCGTCCTGCTCATTGGCGCCGCACTGGCCTTGCTTCAAAAGCCCTTGCAGCTGCCTGTGACACCAGCCCGATGACGGCCTCGCTTGCTGCCGGTGGTCCAATGGCAGCGTGACGTAACAGCATCACACCTTCGAAGCCGTCATCCACCTGGCACCCCGAGACGATGGCATTTGGCGTGGCCAGCGCCTGGCAGCCAGCGACAACGAGGCACGCGGCTCCCACCATTCGGATCCGACCCGCATGACCACATTCACCCACCCGTGATCAGCTATTCTTCGTGATCCTTTTTTCGAAGCCTCGCCCAGAGCATGACCATGCCCTCCACCCCCAACAAAGTCGAACTCACGCTGGAAAAGCTCATCTTCTCCAGCCGCTGGCTGCTGGTGCCGTTTTTCCTGGGGCTGATCGTCAGCATGGGGGTGCTGCTGCTCAAGTTCTTCAAGGAGATGGGCCTGCTCATCCAGGGGGTGCTGGGCATCATCGAGCACGACACGGTGATCTCCATCCTGACGCTGGTGGACACGGCGCTGATCGCGGTGCTGCTGCTGATCATCGTGTTCAGCGCCTATGAGAACTTCGTCTCCAAGCTGAGCATCGGCGAGCACGAGGACCGGCCGGCCTGGATGGGCAAGGTGGGTTTCTCGGACCTGAAGATGAAGCTGATCGGCGCCATCGTCGCCATCTCGGCGGTGGAGCTGCTCAAGGCCTTCCTGGTCAGCACCGCGCTGACCACCGAGCAGCTGAAGTGGAAGGTGATCATCCACCTGACCTTCGTGGTTTCGGGCCTGCTGTTTGCCGTGGCCGACTGGGTGACCGAGAAGCGCAAGTAACCGGCGAGGCCCAGGCCTGGCCCACCGCCTGGCGCCGCTCCGGGCAAACCACGATGGACAGCGCCGGCCCGCGCGGCCAAGGTGAAGGGTTCGACCGCCCGCCCGATCGCTCGCCCTATCGCCCGCCTCATGCCCGCGCCCGGAGGTTCCGCCATGCCCGCCAGCCCGCACCAGCACCAGCACATCAGCACCGTCATGCAGGTGGCGACCGACGGGGCCGACGTGGCCGCCGCCGCGCGGCACGAGCAGGTCATCCGCGAGTCGTGGCTGCGCTGCGTGCACGAGCACCGACTGGACCCGACCCGAATGCAGGAGGCCGTCATCCTGCCGCAGGCGCGCCTGCGCGAGCACCAGGAGCAGATGGAGGCGCTGCTGCAGATTGCCCGCCACGGGCTGGAGACGCTCTACAGCAAGGTGGCCGGCCTGGGCTATGTGGTGCTGCTGACCGATGCGCGCGGCATCACGGTGGACTTTCTGGGTGACCTGGTGTTCGAGCCCAGCCTGCGCAAGGCGGGTCTCTACCTGGGCGCCGACTGGAGCGAGCACCACGCCGGCACCTGCGGCGTGGGCACCTGCATCAGCACCGGCCAGGCGCTGACGGTGCACCTGGACGACCATTTCGACGCCACCCACATTCCGCTGACCTGCACCACCGCGCCGGTGTTCGACAGCGCCGGCCAGCTCAGCGCGGTGCTGGACATTTCGCAGCTCAGTTCCGATCAGCCCAAGTCGAGCCAGCAGCTGGCGCTGCAGCTGGTGAAGATGCACGCGCACGACATCGAGAACGCGGCCTTTCTGCACCGGCACCGGCACGACTGGATCCTGCGCCTGTCGACCGCGCCGCAGTTCCTGGACGTGCAACCCGACTACCTGCTGGCGCTGGACAGCCGCGGCCGGGTGGTCGGCCACAACCGCCGCGCCCAGCAGGCCCTGCAGCCGGCCGACGGCACGCGGCTGCTGGGGGCGGACTTCGAGGCCTTATTCGAGCTGCCGTTCGCGCAGATTGGCCGCTTTGTCATGACCCAGCCGTCGGACCAGCGCGCGGTCATGATGACCGGCGGTCACCGGCTGCTGTTCCTGTCGGCGGTGCCGCCGCCGGCGCGCCCGGTGTCGGCCGCGCAGGGCGAACGGCGCGTGCCGGCGCCGCTGGCGGCGCTGTCGGCCGGCGACCCGGCACTGGACCGGCAGATCGAGCGCGTGGCCCGGCTGGTCAACACCCCCATCGGCCTGCTCATCACCGGCGAAACCGGCTCGGGCAAGGAGTTTTTTGCCAAGGCGGTGCACGCCGCCAGCGAGCGCCGCAGCCGGCCCTTTGTGGCCGTCAACTGCGCCGCCATCCCCGAGCACCTGATCGAGAGCGAGCTGTTCGGCCACCTGCCCGGCAGCTTCTCGGGCGCCTCGCCCAAGGGCAAGCGCGGCCTGATTGCCGAGGCCGACGGCGGCACGCTGTTCCTGGACGAGATCGGCGACATGCCGCTGGCGCTGCAGGCGCGGCTGCTGCGCG
>SBFU01000293.1 GCA_006227785.1 Burkholderiales bacterium | reverse complement strand
TTGTGCAGCGGCGCCTCGTCGGCGCTGACGCCGGTGTAGCGGCCGATCAGGCTGAGCTGGCTCACCGGCACGTACAGCACGGCCTTGTCGGCGTATTCGAGGTGCAGGAACTCCTGCAGCGCGGGCGTGCCGTCGGGGTTCTTGTCGCCCATGTCCAGGTTGACCAGGCCACGGTAGCGACCGATGCCGTGCGCACTGTGCACCACCGGGTCACCCAGGTTCAGCTCGCTCAGGTCCTTGATCAACGCGTCGACATCGCTGACCTGTTCCTGTTTCTTGCGCCGACGCGTGGTGGGGCCGGCCGCGAACAGTTCGGTCTCGGTGACGAAGTCGATACCCGTTTCGAGCCACGAAAAGCCGACGGTGAGGCCGGCGGTGGCGATGCCGACCTTTTCGTCGCTGGCCTGGAACTCGGTCAGCGAATCGAAGGCTGGCGGGTTCAGTCCGCTGGCGCGCAGGAAGTCCAGCAGGCTCTCGCGCCTGCCGTCGCTTTCGGCCAGCAGCAGCGCCCGATGCGGGCTCTGGCGCAGGTGGGCCTGCAGCCGGGCCAGCGGGTCGTCGGCGCCACGCACCACAGTCAGGTCGGGCAGCTTCTGCGCAAGAGCGTTGTCATGGACATCGTCGACGCCGGGCCGGATGGCCAGCTGGGCATGGGCATTGGCCAGGCTGTAAAACTGCTCGGCCGACAGGAACAGGCTCTCGGGAGGCAGCGCAGGGCGATCCGGGTCGCCCTTGATCACCCGGTAGCGGTCCTGCGTGTCCTGCCAGAAACGTTGGAAGGCCGGTTCCAGGTCGCCATGCAACACGACCGTGGCCTGCTGGCCGAGGTAGTCGAAAACCGTGGCCGTATCTTCAAAGAACAGCGGGAGGTAGTACTCAATGCCGGCAGTGGCGACGCCGTTGCCCATGTCCTTGTAAATGCGGCTCTTGGTCGGGTCGCCCTCCAGCAGTTCGCGCCAGCGGCTGCGAAAGCGCGCGCGCGCCGACTCATCCATGGGAAATTCTCGCCCCGGTAGCAGGCGTACCTCGGGCACCGGGTACAGGCTGCGCTGGCTGTCAGGGTCGAACGTCCGGATGCTGTCGATTTCATCATCGAACAGGTCCACCCGGTAGGGCACTTGCGAGCCCATGGGAAACAGGTCGATCAGGCCACCGCGCACCGCGTACTCGCCCGGGCTGACGACCTGGCTGACATGCTGGTAGCCAGCCAGTGTCAGCTGGGACTTCAGCTGGGCCTCATCCAGCCGCTGGCGGACCTTGAACTCAAAGGTGTAGGCAGCGAGAAACGACGGCGGCGCTAGCCGGTAGAGGGCTGTGGTGGCCGGTACCAGCACCACATCGGCCTCGCGTGCACCGCCGTGGCCGTAGATCCGCCACAGGGTGGCCAGCCGTTCGCTGATCAGGTCCTGGTGCGGGGAAAAGGTGTCGTAGGGCAGCGTTTCCCAATCGGGAAACAGGGCGCACCGCAATGACGGAGCAAAGAAGGCCATCTCGTCGATCAGGCGCTGGGCATCCGTGGCATCGGCGGTCACAATGGCCACCGGTCGCCCCTCGTTTGATTCGCGCTCGGCCAGGCGGGCGAGCAGCAGGGCGTCGGCTGCGGCGGGTGGGCGCGGCAAGGCAAATCGCTTGCCGGATTGAAGTCGGGGCAGGTGCATGTCGAAGCTGTGTACTACCCGCCTGCATGGCGGGCAATGGACGCGGGCGGGCAATGACAAAAACCCCCCTGCCTGTGGGCAGGGGGGATGTTCATTGGGATTTTAGAATGCCGTCACACATGAAGCACGCTTCCTCGCCCGACAGCCCTTTCCCGCCTCCGGCCGGGTCGGCCGCTTGCCACGCGCTGGTGCCCTGCGCTGGCAGTGGCTCACGTGCAGGCGCGCCGGGACCCAAGCAGTACCAGAATCTCTCGGGGGTGCCGCTGGTGATGCACACCCTGACGGCGCTTCTTGCAGAGCCGCGCATCGAGCATGTCCGGGTGGTGGTGGCGCCGGCCGACCGGTTCCTGTCGGTGGACGATCCGCGCATCGTGCTGGCTCGCTGCGGCGGTGCATCGAGGGCTGAAAGTGTCTGCAACGGCCTTGAATCGATGCTGCAGGACGGTGTGCCGCCGACCGACTGGGTGCTGGTGCACGATGCAGCGCGCTGCCTGGTGTCGCCTGCCGATATTGCACGCCTGATGGATGCCTGCCAGGGGGACGCGGTCGGCGGATTGCTGGCACTGCCTCTGCCTGATACCCTCAAGCAGGAGAGCGCTGGGCGAGTCAGAGTCACCGTGGAAAGGGCTGACAAGTGGCTGGCACAGACGCCGCAGATGTTCCGGGTGGGCGCCCTGTACGACGCCCTGACGGCCGCCCGATTGTCTGGCTTCGACGGCATCACGGATGAAGCCAGTGCCATGGAGCGACAGGGGCAGCGTCCCTTGCTGGTGCCAGGAAGCGCCCGCAATTTCAAGGTCACTTATCCCGAGGACTTTGCCTTGGCCGAGGCCTTGCTCGCCCACCGCGCCTGATTCCGGCCAGAGTCCCATTTTTTCCAGGAGCCCACCATGAGTTCATCCGCTGCTTCCATGCGCATCGGCGAAGGATGGGATGTCCACGCCCTGGTGCCCGGACGTCCGCTGATCATCGGTGGCGTGCGCATTCCCCACCCGTTCGGTCTCCTCGGCCATTCGGACGCTGACGTGCTTTTGCATGCCCTCACCGACGCGGTGCTGGGCGCGGCAGCCCTGGGTGACATTGGCCGCCATTTTCCCGATACGGATGACCGGTTCTGGGGGGCCGATTCGTCCCAGTTGCTGTCGGAAGCCATGCGCCGGGTTCGTACCGCCGGCTACGAGCTGGCCAACGTCGACAGCACCGTCATCGTGCAGGCACCCAGGTTGGCCCCGCACATCCCCGCCATGGTCGATTCAGTGGCCGCTGCGCTGGGGGTGAAACCGGCCCAGGTCAATATCAAGGCCAAGACAGCGGAAAAGCTCGGGCCGGTCGGACAGGGCTTGTCCATCGAGGCCAGGGCGGTGGCCTTGTTGTGGCACCGCTGACGCGTCTGCCGGCATCCCCACTCAGGTGGCAGTGGCTGGCGCGGGCTCTTTGTCCTTGTCCTTGTCCCTGCCCTTGTCCGGGCTCGCCTTGACCAGCTTGATGTGGGCAGCCAGACCGCCTGTGCTGCTGTTGGCCAGCACAAAGCGCCCGCCCATCCGGTTGATCGCGCGCTCGACAATCGCCAGACCCAGTCCCGTGCCGGTGGCCGACGTGCGCGAGACATTGCCTCGGAAGAAGGGCTGTGTCAGCTGTTCCAGCATATCCGGGCTGACACCCGCTCCATGGTCGCGAAGCTTGACAAGCACGGTGTCGTTTTTCGTCTTGGCGGCTATTTCCACCGTGGCGATGTGGGTGTCGGGGTCCTTGGCGTAGCGCAGTGCGTTTTCCAGCAGGTTCGCGAACACGCGCTGCAGCTCCACCTCGTCCCCCATCACCACGGTATCCGGCGGAATGTTGGTCGACACCTGAAGCGAAGGGTCATTGCCCATCGCAAAAACAGCCGATTCGACGACATCGTTGAGCGATACCCTCTGCGGCTCGTTGTGTTCCGGCCGGGCGTAGTCAAGGAATTTGTCGATGATCGCATTGACCTGTTCGATGTCGGCCGCCATGTGCTCGCGCGCCTGGGGGTCGTCCACGCTCATCTCGGTTTCGAGGCGCAACCTCGCCAGGGGGGTGCGCAGATCGTGTGAGATGCCGGCCAGCATCAGGGCCCGGTCCTGCTCGATCTTGGACAGGCGCTGCGCCATCCGGTTGAAGCCGATATTGACTTCACGGATTTCGCTGGTCGCTACGGCCTCGCTGAGCTGACTGGCCAGAAAGTCGCCTTCACGCAAGCGGCTGGCTGCGAACGAGAGCTTCTTCAGGGGGCGGTTGATCAAGCCCGCAATCACCGCTGCTCCGGCCATGGACAGCACTGCAGCGATGGCCAGCCAGATCAGCCATGTCGTGCCCGCCACCAGTCCGATGCGCGAGGGGTCGGTGAGCAGCCAGTACGGGTCTTCCTCGATGGTGAAACCGATCCACAGACCGGGCGCGCCATTGACCTCACGGGCCACCAGGGTGTCGGCGCCCAGCCGCACGCGAAGAAGGTCAGCCACACGCCGGCTCAGCGAATCGGTTTCATAGACCCTGAAGGTATCCGTGGGCTCCCGCGGCGCGATGCGCAAACCCTCTTCATCGGCCAGGGTCTTGACCAGTGAAACACGGGCAATCGAATCCGAGTGGACCAGCGCGGCGCGGCTGAGGTTGACAAGCGAAGCCAGCTGCTGGGCACTTTGCAGGGCACGTGGCTCGAATTCCAGTGCCCGGAAGGTCTGCAGCCACGCGACGATGCAGCCCAGCAGCAGCAGCGCCAGAAGGAAGAAGGTGCGCCAGAACAGACTCAGCTCACGCGGGCGCCTGCGCTCCAGTGCTGCGGGAGCGGTTTCCAGGGCCTGGGGCTGGGTCTCGAACGGTACGCGAGACTCGTCGTTCATCAGGTGCTGCCGTCCGGCACAAACACATAGCCGACGCCCCAGACGGTCTGCAGGTAACGCGGCGAAGACGCGTCCTCCTCAATCAGCTTGCGCAGTCGGGACACCTGTACGTCGAGGCTCCGGTCGAAGGGCTCAAATTCCCTGCCGCGCGCCAGCTGCGCCAACTTCTCTCGCGACAGGGGCTGGCGCGGGTGCCGAACCAGCGCCTTGAGCATGGCGAACTCGCCCGTGGTCAGTGGCAGATCCTGTCCTTCCTTGCGCAAGGTGCGCAGGCTCAGATCGAACTCGAAGGGGCCGAACTTGACCACCTCCGCTTCCTGGGACGGTGCACCAGGAACCTCCGCCGGCGGGCGACGACGCAGAACGGCGTGGATCCGGGCCAGCAGTTCCCGCGGGTTGAACGGCTTGCCCAGATAGTCGTCTGCACCCACCTCCAGGCCCACGATGCGGTCCACATCCTCGCTCTTGGCCGTCAGCATGATGATGGGCGTCCGGTCGCCATTGGCACGCAGGCGCCGGCAGATGGAAAGCCCGTCTTCCCCCGGCATCATCAGATCCAGCACGATCAGGTCGACCGCATCGCGTTGCAGAACCCTGTTCAACGCCTTGCCGTCCTCGGCGAGCATGACTTCAAATCCCTCCTGCATGAGGTAGCGGCGCAGCAGGTCGCGGATGCGAACGTCGTCGTCAACGACCAGGATCTTGTTGGGGCGGGCGTTGGTTTGTGGCATGACAGCAACTTCCGAAAATGTAACAAGCCCGATTGTGTCAGCCGCAAGTGCTTGTCCGCCAGGGATTTTCGTTTTCCTGACAAGGTGTTACAGATGTTGCCTGCGACGGCGCAGCCTTCACCGAGGCTTCATTTCACAATCCGTCGACTTGGCATACGCTCCAGCACGATGAAGACCCATTTGTCCCCCTTGCTTTTCAGCGCCCTGGCGCTAGCGGTCATACCCATGGCCTGGGCACAGGAGCCCGAGCCGGCGCCGATGGAGGCGAAGGCCGCCATCATCATCCTCCCACCTGCCGGCGAAGAGGCGGCGGTGCGGGTGCAGCCGCGTTTGCGCGACAGCCTCCAGGCGATGGATCATGGCTCG
>SBFU01000504.1 GCA_006227785.1 Burkholderiales bacterium | reverse complement strand
CTGCGCACACTGGTGGTGCCCACGGCCACCACGCGGCCGCCGCGCGCGCGGCAGTCGGCGATGGCCTGTACGGTCGCGGGCGGGATCGCGTAGCGCTCGTGGTGCATCACGTGTTCCTCGATGCGCTCGGTCTTCATCGGCGCGAAGGTGCCAGCGCCCACGTGCAGCGTCACGCTGGCGCGCAGCACGCCGCGCGCGTCCAGCGCGGCGAGCACGCCTTCGTCGAAGGGCAGCGCGGCGGTGGAGGCGGCCACGGCGCCGGGCGCGCGCGCGAACACGGTCTGGTAGCGGCGTTCGTCGTCGGCGTCGTCGTTGTGCGTGATGTAGGGAGGCAAAGGCACATGGCCATGGCGCGCCATCAGGGTGTAGGGGTCTTCGCCCGCCGGTCCTTCCAGTCGCAGGCGGAACAACTGGCCCTGTTCATCCGGCCAGCGGCCAATGAACTCGGCATCAAAGCCACCGCCCTTCAGTCCGCCCGCCAGATGCAGGCGCCCGCCAGGCAGCGGCTTCTTGCTCACCCTGAGGTGGCCAACGATCTCGTTGGGTGAACCGTCCTGCGCCTCGTGCGGCAGCAGCACGCGCTCGATCAGCAGCTCCAGCTGGCCCCCCGAGGCCTTTTTCCCAAACAGACGCGCCTTGACCACCTGGGTGTCGTTGAACACCAGCAGGTCGCCCGCCTGCAGCAGGCCAGGCAGCTCGCGGAAGACGCGGTCCACCGGTATCGCGCCGGTGCCGTCAAGCAGACGTGAAGCGCTGCGCTCGGCTGCCGGGTGCTGGGCGATCAGCGATTCGGGGAGAGAAAAATCGAAGTCGGCCACAGTGAATGGCCGGGTCGATGGAGGCGAGGAGGCGTTCATGCTGCTTGAGGGCCGGACGGGGCCCGTTCCAAGTGGGTATGGATGGAAATACAGGCAGAATTCTCCCATGTCCGACCCTGCACCGCCTGCACGCCCCCGCAAGGAGCTGTCTGCCCCGCAGAAGGCCATGCACAAGCTGGGCCTGGTGCGCGACATCGACCTGGCGCTGCACCTGCCGCTGCGCTATGAGGATGAAACCCGCATCGTCTCGCTGCGCGAGGCGCGCGACGGCGAGGTGGTGCAGGTGGAAGGCACGGTGACCAGGCAGGATATCCAGCACCGGCCCCGGCGCCAGTTGCTGGTGACCCTGGACGATGGCAGCGACACTTGCACGCTGCGCTTTTTCAGCTTCTATCCGGCGCACCAGAAAACCCTGGCGGTGGGCGCACGGGTGCGCGTGCGTGGTGAACTTCGGGGCGGCTTCCTGGGCAAGACCATGATGCACCCGGCCTTTCACGCGGCCGGGGGCGACCTGCCCGATGCCCTCACCCCGGTCTACCCCACCAGTGCCCAGTTGCCGCAGGCCTATTTGCGCAAGGCGGTGCTGGGTGGGCTTCAGCGCGCCGACCTCAGCGAGACCCTGCCAGCCCCGGTGCTGGAGTCCTTGAAGGCCAGCCTGCGCGGCCTGCGCGCGCCCCTGATGTCCTTGCGCCAGGCGGTGGAGTACCTGCATCGGCCGGGACCGGACGTGGCGCTTGCGGCACTCGAGGATCGCAGCCACCCGGCCTGGCAGCGCCTGAAGGCCGAGGAGCTGCTGGCCCAGCAACTGTCCCAATTGCAGGCCAAGCGCGAACGCGACGCCTTGCGCGCGCCCGCATTGCAGACCCGCAACGGTGGTTTGCACGAGCAATTGCTGGCCGCGCTGCCGTTCGCCCTCACGGCCGCCCAGCGGCGCGTGGGCGAAGAGATCGCGCGCGACCTGGTGCGCCAGGTTCCCATGCACCGCCTGCTGCAGGGCGACGTGGGCTCCGGCAAGACGGTGGTGGCTGCACTGGCCGCCGCGATCGCCATCGACAGTGGCTGGCAATGCGCACTGATGGCACCCACCGAGATCCTGGCTGAGCAGCACTTTGCGAAGCTCATCGGCTGGCTGGAGCCTTTGCTCGAACCGCTGGGGCTGCGCGTGGCCTGGCTGACTGGCAGCCAGAAAAAAAAGCAGCGGACCGAAATGCTCGAGCTCATCGCCAGCGGCGCGGCCGCGCTGGTGGTCGGCACCCATGCGGTCATCCAGGACCAGGTGCAGTTCAGGAATCTGGCGCTGGCCATCATCGACGAGCAGCACCGCTTCGGTGTTGCTCAGCGCCTGGCGCTGCGGTCCAAGATGGGAGGGCCTGAGTTGGGGGCAGGCGAGCCGCACCTCCTGATGATGTCGGCCACGCCCATCCCGCGCACGCTGGCCATGAGCTACTACGCCGACCTGGACGTGTCGACCATCGACGAACTGCCGCCCGGTCGTACGCCGATCGTGACCAAGGTCGTGTCCGACAGCCGCCGGCATGAGGTGATCGAGCGTATCCGTGCTCAGGTGGCGCAGGGGCGGCAGGTCTACTGGGTCTGCCCGCTCATCGAAGAGAGCGAGGCGATCGACCTGTCGAACGCCACCGCCACCCACGCCGAACTCAGCGGGTTGCTCCCGGGCGTTCTGGTCGGTCTGTTGCACTCGCGCATGCCGGTGGCGGAAAAGAAGGCGGTGATGGGCCTGTTCAGCGGTGGGCAGATGGGGGTGCTGGTCTCAACCACCGTGATCGAGGTGGGGGTCGATGTGCCCAACGCCTCGCTGATGGTGATCGAACACGCCGAGCGCTTTGGCCTGTCCCAGTTGCACCAGCTGCGCGGCCGCGTGGGTCGCGGTGCGGCCGCATCAGCCTGCGTGCTCATGTACGCGCCCCACGAAGGTGGCCGTCTGGGCGAGACCGCCCGCGAGCGCCTCAAGGCCATGGCCGAGACCAACGATGGCTTCGAGATCGCACGTCGCGACCTGGAGATCCGGGGGCCAGGCGAGTTTCTGGGGGCGCGGCAATCGGGTGCGCCGCTGTTGCGTTTTGCCGATCTGGCCACCGACACCCACCTGCTCGAGTGGGCACGTCAGGCCGCAGGGCACATGCTGGCCGACCATTCGCAGGCCGCTGAGCGCCATGTCAGCCGCTGGCTGGGCAGCCGGGCCGACTACCTCAAGGCCTGAGTCCGGTGAGGCTGGCCGGCGGGCTCAGATGCGGTTCCAGGGCCGGTTGAGGTACAGCTCGGACAGGAAGCCGTCGGCGCCTTCGGTGCCGCTCAGCCCCCTGTACAGCACATTGCCGTCGGTCCACAGGATGTCCCTGACGTTGGCGGCCGTGCCTGTGGTGGTCCTGAATTCGGCCCGGTCGGTCGTGCGCCGGGTGGCAGACTTCTGGCCGTTGAACACCACGTCCCCCCGACTGAAGAACGCCGCCGTACGGGTGCCCGTGCAGTCTGGGGTCTCGTATTCGTTGATGGTCAGGTTGAAGCTCATGGTGGTCGGGCTCAGCTTGCGCAGGACCACGCCGCTGAGCTGCGACTTGCCGTCCGGGAAGGCCGGGTTTTCGCCGGCGTCATAGTCCTGCTGGCAGGCGGTCAGCCAGCTGCCCTCGTAGCGGTCGGTGACATCCGCCGGCGGCGCCGTGCTGTCGCCGTCGTCGGCGCTGTCACCGCTGTTACTGCCGCCACCACAGGCAACCAGCAGGCTGGCGGTGCAGGCACAGATAAGCATCGAGAAGCGTCGTTTCATGGGCAATCCTGTGGGGTCGGCCGGGCCACTGCGCCCGGCGCACCCGTCCAGTATAGAAGACGCCGCTCGGTCGGGCATGGTCTTGCCGTTGGTCAGCATCCCCATCTGGCGCAAAATAGCCCCATGACGCTGACCGAACTCAAATACATCGTCGCGGTGGCGCGTGAGAAACACTTCGGCAAGGCCGCCGAGGCCTGTTTTGTCTCGCAACCCACCCTCTCCGTGGCGATCAAGAAACTCGAAGAAGAACTCGAGCTCAAGATATTCGAGCGCAACGCCAGCGAGATAGCGGTCACCCCACTGGGCGAGGAGATCGTGCGCCAGGCCCAGACCGTGCTGGAGCAGGCAGCAGCCATCAAGGAGATCGCCAAGCGGGGCAAGGACCCCCTGGCCGGACCACTCAAGCTGGGTGTGATCTACACCATCGGTCCGTACCTGTTGCCCAACCTGGTGCGCCAGGTCATCGAACGCACGCCCCAGATGCCGCTGATGCTGCAGGAGAACTTCACCACCAAGCTGCTGGAGCAGCTGCGCCTGGGCGAAATCGACTGCGCCATCCTGGCCGAACCTTTCCCGGACACCAACCTGGCCATCGCGCCACTCTACGACGAGCCCTTCCTGGCGGCGGTGCCGGTGCACCATCCGCTGGCCAGCCAGACCACCATCACAGCTGAACAGCTCAAGCGTGAGACCATGCTGCTGCTGGGCACGGGCCATTGCTTTCGCGACCATGTGCTGGAGGTCTGTCCCGAGTTCGCCCGCTTCTCGAATGATGCCGAAGGCATCCGCAAGAGCTTCGAGGGGTCCTCGTTGGAAACCATCAAGCACATGGTGGCGGCCGGTATGGGCGTGACGCTGGTGCCCCGTCTGTCTGTGCCCACCTCGGCACTGGACGGTTCGTCCGAAGCGACCCCGGACTTCGGTGACTCGTCTTTTGTGCGCTACCTGCCGTTCGAGGGCGACCCCCCGACCCGCCGCGTGGTGCTGGCCTGGCGTCGCAGCTTCACCCGATACGAAGCGATTGCCGAACTGCGCAACGCCATCTACGCCTGCGAGCTGCCCGGGGTCCATCGTCTTTCCTGAACCGCCGACTGCGCGACGCAACCAAGCCACACCTTGCCTTCAAAGTTCTCCCTGTACCTTGACCTGATTCGCTGGAACCGGCCGGCCGGCTGGCTGCTGCTGCTGTGGCCCACCCTGGCGGCCCTGTGGCTGGCCGCCGATGGTTTCCCCGGCTGGCATCTGCTGCTGGTTTTCACCTTGGGCACCATCCTGATGCGCAGCGCCGGCTGCTGCGTGAACGACGTGGCCGATCGGGATTTCGATCTGCACGTCAAGCGCACCGCCTTGCGCCCCGTCACCAGCGGACGCATTGGCGTGTCCGAAGCGCTCGCGGTGGGGGCTGCGCTGGCCTCGGCCGCCTTCGTGCTGGTGCTCACCACCAACCTGGTGACGATCGCCTGGTCGTTTGTGGCGCTGCTGGTGACACTGGTCTATCCGTTTGCCAAACGGATGGTGTCCATGCCCCAGGCCGTGCTGGGCGTGGCCTTCAGCTTCGGTATTCCCATGGCCTATGCGGCCGTGCAGGGCGGTGCGCCCTGGGAGCTGCTGCACAACAGCCATCGGCTGGCGCAAGCCGGTTTTCTGTCTGCCGTGCTGGACAGCGTACCCTGGCAAGGCTGGGCCCTGATGGCGGGCAACCTGTTCTGGGTGCTGGCCTACGACACCGAGTACGCCATGGTCGATCGCGACGACGACCTGAAGATCGGCATGAAGACCTCGGCCATCACGCTCGGCCAGGCCGATGTGCCGGCCGTCACCGCGTCTTACCTGGTGTTCCTGGCGGTCTGGACCGCCGTGTTGTGGCACAGGGTGAACCCATGGATCTGGCTTGCCATGCTGGCCGTGGCCCTGGCCCAGGTGGCCTGGCATTTCACCCTCATCAGAGACCGCACCCGTGAGGGCTGCTTCAAGGCGTTCCGGCTCAACCACTGGCTGGGTTTCACCGTGTTTGCCGGTGTGGTGCTGGGCCTGGCGGCTGGCACCTGAGCGTCAGGCGCCGAATTCCCGCCCGAGCTCTTCGGCGCGTTCTTGCGCAGCGACAAGTGCGCGCCCGAACGATGCCTTCATGCCGGCCGACTCCATGGCGGTGATCGCTGCATGGGTGGTGCCTCCCTTGGAGGTCACCCGCTCTCGCAGCGTCTGGGGTGGCTCCCCGGAGCGTTGTGCCAGCGTCGACGCGCCCACGAAGGTACCGATGGCCAGTTTCAGCGCGGTCTCGGCCGGCAGCCCCATCTGCGCACCGGCGTCGCGCATGGCTTCCAGAAAATAGAACACATACGCCGGGCCGGAGCCGGAAATGGCCGTGACGGCGTCCAGGTCCCGTTCGCTGGCGACCCAGACCCATTCTCCGGTGGTCTTGATCACCGATTCCACCAGCGCACGATCCGCCTCGTCGGCCTTTGCGCGGGCAAACAGGCCGGTCATGCCCAGCCCCACCAGGGCCGGGGTGTTCGGCATGGCGCGCACGATGCGCTCGCTGCCGAGCCAGGCGGCGATGCTGTCGGATGTGATGCCAGCGGCCACGCTCAAGTGCAGTGCGCCCGCAAAAAAGGCGCGGTTGCTGCTGGCCGCTTCCTTGAACGTCTGGGGCTTGACCGCCCACACCACCAGATCGGAGCGGTGCAGGTCGGCGCTGGCGGCTGGCAACACGGTCGCTCCCGGAAACTGCTGCTGCAGCCTGGCCCGCTGTTCGTCCCAGGGTTCGACGATCTGCAGCGCGCTGGCCGGATGCCCCTGACGCAGCAGGCCGCCGATGATGGCACTGGCCATGTTGCCGCCGCCGATGAAGGTGATCGTGGGATGGGTGGGCGTGTTCATGTCGCCATTGTCACCCGAAGCCAATGGGCGGATTGTCACGACGCTATCGTCTGGCGTACCGCGTGCTCCCATTGCGCCTTTTTCTCGACGGCTCGCTCGCGTGACAGTGTGGGGTGAAACGTGCGTTCGGCCTTCCACTGGCTCGACAGTTCATCGAGACCCGCATACAAACCGGTGTGCAGTCCTGCCAGGTACGCTGCGCCCAGTGCTGTGGTCTCTATGACGGCTGGTCGTACCACTGGAATTCCCAGGAGATCTGCCTGAAACTGCATCAAAAGGTCATTCACGCAGGCGCCGCCGTCGACCCGCAGTTCGCTTACTGGCACACCACCGGCGGCCACCGCGTCGCGGCTCATGGCGTCCAGCAGGGCCGCGCTCTGGAAGGCGATGCTCTCCAGCGCTGCACGCGCGATGTGTGCCATGGTGGTGCCGCGTGTAAGGCCGGTGATCGTGCCGCGTGTGTCAGGTCGCCAGTACGGCGCGCCCAGTCCGGTGAACGCCGGCACCAGCACCACGCCCCCGGCGTCCGGTACGCTCTCGGCCAGCGCCTGTACTTTGCTGCTGGACTCAATGGCGCGGAGCCCGTCGCGCAGCCACTGGACCACCGCGCCACCGATGAACACGCTGCCCTCCAGCGCATACTGCGGCTGGCCGGGCGGTTGCGCGGTGGCGGTGGTGATCAGGCCGTTCTGGCTGACCTGGAAGCGTTCACCGGTGTGCATCAGCATGAAGCAGCCCGTGCCATAGGTGTTCTTGGCCATGCCGGCGCTGAAACATGCCTGGCCAAACAGCGCGCTTTGCTGATCGCCGGCAACGCCGCCAATCTCCAGCGGCGCCCCCAGCCACTCGGCGTCCATCTGCCCGAAGTGCGCGCTCGAGGGCAGGGCTTCTGGCATCAGGGTGGCCGGCACATCCAGCGCTGCCAGCAGTTCGTCGTCCCACGTGCGCGTGTGCACGTTGAACAGCATCGTGCGCGAGGCATTGCTGATGTCGGTGACGTGGCGTGCACCACCGGTCAGTTGCCAGATCAGCCAGCTGTCCACTGTGCCAAAGGCCAGCTCGCCACGTTCGGCCTGGGCGCGCGCGCCCGGTACGTGGTCCATGATCCACTTGAGCTTGGTGCCTGAAAAGTAGGCGTCGATGCGCAGGCCGGTCTTTTGCAATACTGTGTCGCTCAGGCCCTGATCGCGCAGCGCGGCACAGGTGGCTTCCGCGCGACGGTCCTGCCACACGATGGCGTTGTACACCGGCTCGCCCGTCTTTCGGTTCCACACCAGGGTCGTTTCTCGCTGATTGGTGATGCCGACCGCGCGAATTTCATCGGCTTGCAGGTCGGCCTGTTTCAAGGCTTGACGGGCCGTGGCCAGTTGCGTTTGCCACAGGTCCAGCGGGTTGTGTTCGACCCAGCCTGGCTGGGGGTAGATCTGAGGGAATTCGCTCTGCGCCATGGTCACCACGCGACCGGCTCGGTCGAACACGATGCTGCGTGAGCTGGAGGTGCCCTGGTCCAGGGCCAACAGGTAGGTCATCTCTTGCCTCTGATGGGGGAGGGTTTCGGTCAAAAGGAATCGGACTCGTTGCCGGACAGCACGCATTCCACATCGCCGAGGGTCAGGAGCTCATCGAAGGGTGGCGGCGGTGGGCGGTCGGTGAACAAGACGTCTATGTCATCCAGGCGTGCCAGTTCCACCATGGCCGGGCGGTTGAACTTGCTGTGGTCGGCCGCCAGCCAAACCTCTCGCGACTGTTCAACGATGGTGCGCGCCACCTTCACCTCGCGGTAGTCGAAGTCGCGCAACGTACCGTCGGCTTCGATGCCACTGATGCCGATCAGGCCGATATCCACCTTGAACTGGCGCATGAAGTCCACCGTGGCCTCGCCGACGATGCCCTGATCGGCGCTGCGCACCTGACCGCCGGCCACGATCACCTCGCAGTCCGGGTGCGTGCTCATGAGCGATGCAATGTGCAGGTTGTTGGTGATGACGCGCAGCCCCCGGTGGTGACGCAGTTCGTGCGCCACCGCCTCGATGGTGGTACCGATGTTCATGATCAGGGAGCAGCCATTGGGCACCCGCCGAGCCACCGCCCGCGCAATGCTGCTTTTGGCCTCGGACGACATGCGCTGGCGCTGCCGGTAGGCAATGTTTTCGGTGGTCGACACCGGCAGGCGCACGCCGCCGTGAAAGCGCGACAGCAACCCGGCCTCGGCCAGGCGCTGCACGTCGCGCCGCACCGTCTGCAGCGTGACGCCGAAGCGGTCGGCCAGGGCTTCGATGGTTTGTGGTCCGTTGGCGCGCACCGCTTCCAGCAGCTGGGTATGGCGGGGGTTCAGATTCATTCGGTACAGGACAGAAACGGCATGGATCGAACATAACGGAAAACAAAAAGAGCCTTCTCAGGGTTAATACCGAATCAAAAAGAACATAAACGAACAATAAAATCGGCGAAACGAATCAGCACATGGGTTCGTGGTGTGCGTTTTTTCACATTGGGATTCGAATGCAGCTTTCTTTGGAGCAGGTGGGCAAGACGGTCGGTCCATCGGTCCACCTCTACCCCCAAAGCCTGACGCTGGTACCTGGCGCGGTCACCGTGCTGCTGGGCGCCACCCAGGCCGGCAAGACCAGTCTGATGCGCATCATGGCCGGGCTGGACGTCGCTACCACCGGCCGCGTGCTGGCCGAGGGTGCCGACGTGACCCGGGTGCCGGTGCGCCAGCGCAACGTGGCCATGGTCTACCAGCAATTCGTGAACTACCCGTCCATGACGGTGGCGCAGAACATCGCCTCGCCCATGAAGCTGCGCGGCGAGCGCGACACCGAGCGCAAGGTGCGCGAATTGGCTGCGCGCCTGCACATCGAGATGTTCCTGGATCGCCTGCCTGCCGAACTTTCTGGCGGGCAGCAGCAGCGCGTGGCGCTGGCGCGCGCCCTGGCCAAGGGTGCGCCGCTCATGCTGTTCGACGAACCTCTGGTCAACCTCGACTACAAGCTGCGCGAGGAACTGCGCGAGGAGCTCACCCAGCTGTTCGCCAGCGGCGACTCCACTGTGGTTTACGCGACCACCGAGCCCGGTGAAGCCCTGCTGCTCGGCGGCTACACCGCGGTCATGGACGCAGGTGAGCTGCTGCAGTACGGTCCCACGGCCGAGGTGTTCCACGCACCTCAGAGCATCCGCGTGGCCCGCGCCTTCAGCGACCCGCCCATGAACCTCATGCCGGCCGAGGCCGTGCCCGGCGGCGTGCGAGTGGGCGGCGACGCGGTGTGGCCGCTGTCTCTGCCTGCTGGAGCGCCGCGCCAGCTGGTGCTGGGCGTCCGGGCCGGCGGCCTGCGCGAACAGGCTCGCCCCGGCGACGTGCCATTGCCCGGACGCGTGGAGCTGGCGGAGATCGCGGGCTCCGACACCTTCGTGCACGTGCACACCGCCGTCGGCGAGCTCGTGGCCCAGCTCACTGGCGTACACGACTGCCCGCTGGGCGATCCCATCACGCTCTACCTCAGCCCCGAGAACCTGTTTGTCTTTGACGCCGCCGGCCCGCTGGTGCGGGCCCCGGCCCGACCCGGAAAGGCCGCCTGATGGCCCGCATAGAACTTGACCTCGCGCACGCCTACAAGGCAAATCCTCAGCGCGAAGAAGATTACGCCCTGCTGCCCCTGAAGATGGCCTTCGAGGACGGCGGCGCCTACGCCCTGCTCGGTCCCTCCGGCTGCGGCAAGACCACCATGCTCAACATCATGTCTGGCCTGCTGCAACCCTCGCAGGGCAACGTGAAGTTCGACGGTCGCGACGTCACCCGGCTGAGCCCGCAGCAGCGCAACATCGCGCAGGTGTTCCAGTTCCCGGTCATCTACGACACCATGACCGTGGCCGAAAACCTGGCGTTCCCGCTCAAGAACCGCAAGGTGCCCGCCGGTGAGATCAAGGAGCGCGTGGGCCGCATAGCCGAAATGCTGGAAATGAGCCACCAGCTCGACCTGCGCGCTGCCGGGCTCTCCGCTGACCAGAAGCAGAAGATCTCGCTGGGCCGTGGCCTGGTGCGCTCCGACGTGTCGGCCGTGCTGTTCGACGAGCCGCTGACCGTGATCGACCCGCATCTGAAATGGCAGCTGCGGCGCAAGCTAAAGCAGATCCACCACGAGCTCAAGCTCACGCTCATCTACGTGACGCACGACCAGGTGGAAGCACTCACCTTCGCCGACGAGGTGGTGGTGATGACGAGGGGCAGGGCGGTGCAGGTCGGCCCGGCCGAGGCGCTGTTCGAACGCCCGGCGCACACCTTCGTGGGGCATTTCATTGGTTCGCCTGGCATGAACTTCCTGCCCGTACAACATGAAGGCGGGCGGCTGCACATCCTGAACCAGTCGCTCGACGTCGGCGGCGGACGTCGCCTACCACCCGGGCCGCTGACCCTGGGCATTCGACCGGAATACCTGGCGCTGAATGCCACTGGGGAGGCAGGGACCTTGCCTGCACAGGTACTGCGTGTACAGGACATTGGCACCTACCTCATGGTGACCTGCCAGGTGGGCGAACACAGCCTGAAGTCCCGGCTGTCGCCAGAAGCTGCGGCGCCTTCTCCGGGCGACACGGTTCACCTGCAGGTGCTGGGCGACCACACCTGCTTCTACCAGAACGAGGCATTGGTTTCATGAGCGCCACCACCAAACCCGTCAACCAGAAAGCCTGGTTCCTGGTGCTGCCCGTCATCGTCTGTGTGGCGTTCTCTGCCATCCTGCCGCTGATGACGGTGGTCAACTACTCGGTGCAGGACATTCTCTCGCCCGATCGCCGCATCTTCGTGGGCACCGAATGGTTCACCGCCGTCATGCGCGACCAGGATCTGCACCAAGCCCTGTTGCGCCAGATCCAGTTCTCGCTCGCGGTGCTGCTGGTGGAAATCCCGCTGGGCATTGCGCTGGCCCTGTCCATGCCGGCCCAGGGCTGGAAGGCCTCGGCGGTGCTGGTGATCGTGGCGCTGTCGCTGCTGATTCCGTGGAACGTGGTCGGCACCATCTGGCAGATCTTTGGCCGCGCCGACATCGGCCTGCTGGGGTACTACCTGCAGCAGGCGGGTTTCGATTACAGCTACACCGGCAACGCCTCACACGCCTGGTGGACGGTGCTGGCCATGGATGTGTGGCACTGGACCCCGCTGGTGGCCCTGCTGGCCTATGCCGGTCTGCGCAGCATCCCCGACGCCTATTACCAGGCTGCCAGCATCGATGGTGCCAGCAAATGGGCGGTGTTCCGCTACATCCAGCTGCCCAAGATGCGCGGTGTGCTCATGATTGCGGTGCTGCTGCGGTTCATGGACAGTTTCATGATCTACACCGAGCCCTTCGTGCTCACCGGCGGCGGACCTGGTAGCGCCACCACCTTCCTGTCGCAGTACCTGACCACCAAGGCCGTGGGGCAGTTCGACGTCGGCCCGGCGGCGGCCTTCTCCCTGATCTATTTCTTCATCATCCTGCTGTTCTGCTTCGTGCTCTACAACTGGATGCAGAGCCTGGGCACGTCCCAGAAGGAGCAACCCCATGGTTGATGTTTCGCCGAGCCGCCTCAAGAACAATCGCTCCCCCCGGGGGGGACAGCGCAATAGCGCGAAGGGGGTCCAATGAACGAACGGCGCTTCAAGAAGAGAACCTTGTTTCTCATCGCCTACCTGATTTTCGCCCTGTTGCCCATCTACTGGATGGTCAACATGAGTTTCAAGACCAATCAGGAAATCCTGTCCTCGTTCACGCTGTGGCCACAGGAGTTCACCTGGGCCAACTACCAGACGATTTTCACCGACCCGTCCTGGTACTCGGGCTACATCAACAGCCTGATCTACGTGGCCATCAACACGGTGATCTCGCTCACCGTGGCCCTGCCGGCGGCCTATGCCTTCTCACGCTACCGCTTCCTTGGTGACAAGCACGTGTTCTTCTGGCTGCTCACCAACCGCATGACGCCACCGGCCGTGTTCCTGCTGCCATTCTTCCAGCTCTACACCACCATGGGACTGATGGACACGCACATCGCCGTGGCCATGGCGCACCTGCTGTTCAACGTGCCATTGGCGGTGTGGATTCTGGAGGGCTTCATGAGCGGCATTCCGCGAGAGATTGACGAGACCGCCTATGTCGACGGTTACAGCTTCCCGCGCTTCTTCTTCACCATCTTCCTGCCACTCATCAAGGCTGGTGTGGGTGTGGCCGCGTTCTTCTGTTTCATGTTCAGCTGGGTGGAGTTGCTGCTGGCGCGCACGCTCACCAGCGTCAACGCCAAACCCATCGTGGCGACCATGACCCGTACGGTGAGTGCCAGTGGCATGGACTGGGCCACCCTGGCCGCCGCCGGCGTGCTCACCATCGTGCCCGGAGCGATCGTGATCTGGTTCGTGCGGCATTACATCGCCAAAGGCTTCGCCATGGGGAGGGTGTGATGTTTGACTGGATGGTCTGGACCACCCCCGTGGCCATTTTCTTCACCTGCATCGTGCTCATGCTCATTGGCATGACGGTGTGGGAAATCCAGTCACCCACTGTGGAGCGAAAGGGCTTTCTGCCCATGGTCACAACACGTGGTGACCGGCTGTTCATCGGTCTGCTCGGTTCGGCCTACATCCATCTGGGCTTTGTTGGCGTCGCTGGCTGGATCGCTGAATGGTTGTCGATGGAAAAGGACCCCAGTGTCTGGTTTGCCTTCGGAATCGCCTCCGTCTGGATGGTGCTGGTCATGCGCAAAGGTTGACGCACAGCACTGGCAAACAACCTTCCTTTCAAGAATTCGGCCCATTGCTTCCCCGGGGCCGAGCCATTCCATGAGTACCACCGGGGAAGTACACCGAAAGAGGAGACGACATGAAATTGCGACATACCGCTCTGGCGCTGGCAACGCTGGTAGCCATGGGTACCCAGGTCGCCTGGGCCAACGAGACCGCTGCCAAACGCTGGATTGACACCGAATTCCAGCCTTCTACCTTGTCCAAGGACCAGCAGATGGCCGAGATGAAGTGGTTCATCGACGCTGCTGCCAAGCTCAAGGCAAAGGGTGTGCGAGAGATATCTGTGGTGTCCGAAACCATCACCACGCATGAGTACGAAAGCAAGACGCTGGCCAGGGCCTTTGAGGAGATCACCGGCATCAAGGTCAAGCACGACCTGATACAGGAAGGCGACGTGGTCGAGAAGCTGCAGACCTCCATGCAGTCGGGCAAGTCCATCTACGACGGCTGGATCAGCGATTCCGACCTGATCGGTACCCACTACCGCTACGGCAAGATCATGAACCTGACCGACTACATGGCCGGCAAGGGCAAGGAGTGGACCAATCCCGGTCTGGACCTCAAGGACTTCATCGGCACCAGCTTCACCACGGCTCCTGATGGCAAGCTCTACCAGTTGCCCACCCAGCAGTTCGCCAACCTCTACTGGTTTCGGGCCGACCTGTTTGAGCGCAAGGACCTCAAGGACAGGTTCAAGGCCAAGTACGGCTACGACCTCGGCGTGCCACTGAACTGGAGTGCCTACGAGGACATCGCGGAATTCTTCACCAACGACGTCAAGACCATCGACGGCAAGCCCATCTATGGCCACATGGACTATGGCAAGAAAGACCCGTCGCTCGGCTGGCGCTTCACCGATGCCTGGCTGTCCATGGCAGGCACCGCCGATGTGGGCATCCCCAACGGCAAACCGGTGGACGAATGGGGCATCCGTGCCTCGGCCGACGGGTGTCATCCGCAGGGTGCCAGCGTATCTCGTGGCGGAGCCACCAATTCGCCCGCTGCGGTGTACGCACTGACCAAATATATCGACTGGATGAAGAAGTACGCGCCCAAGGAGGCCACTGGCATGACCTTCGGCGAAGCTGGCCCGGTGCCCGCTCAAGGTCAGATCGCCCAGCAGATCTTCTGGTACACCGCGTTCACCGCCGACATGACCAAACCCGGTCTGCCGGTGGTCAATGCAGACGGTACCCCCAAGTGGCGCATGGCCCCGGGACCGAACGGCCCGTACTGGAAGCAAGGCATGCAGAACGGTTACCAGGACGTGGGTTCGTGGACTTTCTTCGAAAAACACGATGAAAACCGAACTGCCGCTGCCTGGCTGTACGCCCAGTTCGTGACCGCCAAGACCACATCGCTGAAAAAGACCATCGTCGGTCTCACCCCCATCCGCGAGTCCGACATCCAGTCCAAGGCCATGACCGACATGGCGCCGAAGCTGGGTGGTCTGGTCGAGTTCTACCGCAGCCCCGCGCGCGTGGCCTGGACCCCCACCGGCACCAACGTGCCCGACTACCCC